>SFPH01000230.1 GCA_004552115.1 Bacteroidales bacterium | reverse complement strand
CAGCACCAGAATGCCAGCCTGGCCCTGTAGGCCTTGATTATCCATTCCGTGAAAATGTATGTCTTGTCGGAAGGATTGAGGGCCAAAGCGTTGCGGAACTGTTCGTCCGTGTATTCGTATGTCTGTCTCAATGTTCCCCTGAGCGGTTTTGCCGTAATGTCAAACACATCCACGACAGGGATGCCCGGAAGCTCGTCCGCCAGGTCATTGTCCCAGGGCTGGCACCAGCTTCTGAGGAGGTTGAAGTAGCATATTCCCTTGATTGAAAAAGCCGCCGCCAATGTCCCTGCCGCCACTTCGGAATTCCTTCCCTTGAGGTTCTCTATCACGATGTTGCAGTCTCTTACAGTTTCCCAGATGCTCTCATAGCGGAGCTGCATTGTATTGATGAGCTCTCCGGCGTAGAGGTCAAGATCTAGTCTTCGGGATGATCTCCCCCTGCGGCTGCACGTCAAGAAAACGCCCGCATCCCGTCAGTATTATGGCCGATACAATGATTATGTGCTTTCTCATATCTTCAGAAGTCGATGTTCATGCCCGCAGATACGCTGCGTGTCGTCGGATAGGTGGCTCCCGGGACCTCCGGGTCCATTCCGTCATATCCGGTAATGGTGAAGAAATTGTTCAGGGCAACATTGAAACTGATGCCCCTGAGCCTGATTTTCCGCATTGCCTTTTCAGGCAGGGAATAGGTGAGAATGATGGACTTGATTCTCAGGTAGGAATTGTTCTTCAGATAGATTGCGTCAATGATGCTGTAATCCATCGGATTGTATGAGGAGAAGTTGTATTTCTCCCCGAAATAGTCGTAGATTCTAGGATATGTAACGCCCCTTGTGTCCGACACCGTCCATCTGTCTATCCTGTCCTTCCTGACATTCAGATGGTTGGAGTAGAGATCGCTGTACTGGGACTGGACGGTTTCCGTGCTGACCTGATTGTGCTTGCAGCTGGAATAGCTGGCCGGCGAGACGATTTTGTCGAAGGTCTTTGAGCCCAGCGAATAGACTCCGTTTATGCTGAGACGGAATTCCCGCCATCCCGCGCTGATGTTGAAGCCTCCGGTGAAAGGTGCGATTTCAGTACCCAGATAAGTCCTGTAGTTGTCCGGCTTGTTCAGGTCCGAGGCTGAACTGACATTGGCGTCGTCCCTCAGCCTGAAGATGTACAGGCCGCTTGCGGAATCAATGCCCCCGAGCTCTCCGCTGAAGATGGACCTGGCCGGATAGCCCTCCACATACCTGTCCTTGGAAGTGACTCCCGATGCAGTTGAAGGTCTGTATTTCAGGACTTTATTGTAATTGTAGGCGAAGTTCACCGCTGCGCTGACGGTCCAGTCCCGGTTCTGCAGAATCTTTCCGTTCACGGTGAGCTCGACTCCCGTGTTCATTATGTCGGCCGAGTTGAAATTGACGTATGTGAATCCGCTGGTGCTCTGAACCTGGGAGGATGTCACCACGTCTGTGCTCAGACGGTAATAGTATTCCGCATTGACATTCAGCCTTTCCTTCCAGAGACCGAAATCCAGACCGGCCTTCGCATCCATAGTCTTCTCCCAGCCCAGATTCGGATTCGGGGCGGAAGGCAGTGTACCGAGATTGAAAGTCTGCTCCCCGAAATATCTGTATTGCTGCTGGAGATATCTGATGACCATAAGATGCGTGGTGCTGGTGTTGACCTCACCGGTGTATCCGAATGCTGCCCTCAAAGTGGCATGGGAAACTGCCGGTAGGCTGCGCTTCATCCATTCCTCTTCGCCGAGATGCCAGGCGGCACCTGCGCTCCAGGTCGGATTGAACTGCCTTTTGTTTCCGAAATTGGAACTTCCGTCCGTACGGAAAGAAGCGTTCAGCACTATGGCTTTGCCTAGATAGTAATCCGCTGATGCATAGAAAGATGCATATCTGCTCTCGGAAAAATACTGGCCGTTCAGCCTCTCGACCTCACTTACCCATTCGTCGGAAGGACCGCTGATTGGCGGCAGCGAAGTGGTCCCTGTCTTCGGATCGTAGTTGTATCTTTTCGAGAACAATGTGTTCGAACCCGCACCCCTGATCTCCGAGCCGGCGAGCACGTTGAGCGTATGGATGCCGGAGAATGTGCGGTTGAATGCGAAATGCCCCCTCAGCACGTAGCTGTCCCTGTTGGTCCGGTTCTGCGAGATGCTGCCGTAGAGATTGGTCTGGGACTTGTCGTCATTGCCGAGCCTGTCGTTGAAGGCGGTCCAGGTGTACTTGTCCACCACCTTGTCCGTGGAGTTGTTGGAATAGGTGTAGGAGGCCAGGCCGACGAAATGCAGGGGCTCGATGATTCTGAGGTCGAGCTGGCCTCTGACTGTGACGGCGGTGTTCCTGGTGTCGGTATAGTTGGAATCAAGTTCCCTGAGGATGTTGAATCCGTTCAGAGGCATCACCTGCTCCGCGCCCCTTCCGTTCCAGTACCCCAATGTGAACCAGGTCCGGTCGGCGGCATATGAGCCGTCATCATTGCAAGCCTTCTCGTAAGGGTTGGAAAAATATGCGTAGGTGAACGGGTTCACGCTGGAGTAAGGCATTGAGGATTCCTGCCTGGAGGCCTCTGCACCGATATCGATGCGCGCCCATTCCACGGGCTTGAGGTTTATGTTCGCATTGAAATTATACCTGCGGTAATCATTGTGGATGAGCATTCCGTTCTCGTCGTTCAGGCCCAATGAAATGTAGTAGGTATATTTGTCCGAGCCTCCGCTCATTGACAGATGGTGGCCCTGGGAGAAGGAGTTGCGGAACATGAGCCCGTACCAGTCAGTGCTGACGTCTGCGAGCGAGGCGATGTACGCATCCTGCGCAGCCTTGTCGCCCCTCATCCCGGCAAACTCGCCTACTCCGGCCCTGATCTGTCCGACAATGCCGACTATCGGATAGATTACAGTATTGTCAGTCAATGACTTCTGATA
>SFPH01000229.1 GCA_004552115.1 Bacteroidales bacterium | reverse complement strand
AGCAGCTGACGCAGGACTCTGGTCCAGGATGTTCAATGCAGAAGCATGGAGAGGCATGCTGGGCAGCGAGACCCTTCCTGCCCTGCTGTTCCTCTTCATTATCTTCTTCATCCCGGAAAGCCCTAAATGGCTGATAATCAAAGGAAAGCCAAGCGAAGCCACAGCCGTGCTCTCCAGGATTCTCGGCTCTGAGGATGAAATCAATGCTGAAGTCGAGGCGACCCGTTCCTCTTCAGGCGAGGACAAGGGGAGCTGGTCAGATCTTCTCAAGCCGGGCATACTGGTTGCCGTGCTGGCAGGCTGTGCCATCGCCATTCTCGGGCAGTTCATGGGCGTGAACGCAGTGCTGTACTACGGTCCGAAGATATTTTCCGAGGCAGGGTTCGACAACCCTATGTTCTCCACCGTGCTCGTCGGCCTCGTGAACTTCGCGACCACTGTCCTGGCTGTGTTCATCATTGACAAAGTCGGACGAAAGCAATTGATTTATTGGGGAGTGAGCGGAATGATAATCTGCCTCATAGCCATAGGAATCTATTTCGCCACAGGAGGCGCACTCGGCAACGGATTCATGCTCGCATTCTTCCTCGCCTATGTTTTCTGCTGCGCGATTTCCATTTCTGCGATAGTATTTGTACTTTTGTCGGAAATGTACCCGAACTCCATCAGGGGAAGGGCCATGTCCCTTGCGGGATTCATGCTCTGGGTCGGCACCTACCTCGTAGGCCAGCTGACACCGGTTCTTCTGGAATGGAGCCAGGCGGGAACTTTCTTCATTTTCGCTGTAATGTGTGTTCCTTACATGCTGATAATGTGGAAGGTAATACCGGAAACCACAGGAAAGACTCTCGAGGAGATCGAAGAGTACTGGACAAAACGATGACCAATGGCAGCCTCATTTCTCAACTACACCGAAAGCAAGAGTTCGGCCATAAAGCAGGCCATACTCGGCAAATTCATAAATGAAGGGACGGACAGCATCGCGGAGATCAGCCGCGAGATCGGCGTCAGCATACCTACAATCACCAAACTCGTCGGTGAACTGATAGAGGACGGACTCATAGAGGAAGTAGGAAAGCTCGGCACCACAGGCGGCAGACGACCAAGCATTTATGGGCTGAATCCTTCGGCCGGCTACATTGTAGGAGTCGAAATCAGATTGCACCACATAAGTATGGCCATCACCAACTTCAAGGGTGAAATCATTGATTTTCAAGAAGATATAGCTTACACTCTCGAAAGCTCGGAAGAGTCTTTCAGGGCATTCTGCACCTTCCTCAAAAATCTCGTGGACAAGACGGGAATAGACCGGACCAAGGTCCTCGCCTACGGTTTCAATCTCTCCGGCCGCGTGAACAATGAGACCGGTTACTGCTTCAGCTACTTCATCGGTGAGGACAGGCCGGTTTCACAGGTATTCAAGGAAGAGCTCGGAGCCTGGGTATTCGTGGAAAATGACTCCAGGGCAATGACATACGGCGAGTACATCTGCGGCATCGGAAACAATGAGAAGAATATGCTCTTCCTCAATGTCTCCTGGGGCCTCGGAATGGGTATGATAATAGACGGCAAGCTTTCCTACGGCAAGTCGGGATTCTCCGGAGAAATAGGACATTTCCCGATGCTGGACAACAACCATATATGCCAATGCGGAAAGACCGGCTGCCTGGAGACCGGAGCCTCCGGTTCTGCTGCTCACAGGATTGTGATGCAGAAACTCTCGGAAGGCAGGGCCTCGATACTTTCGGACACCCTGAAGAAGAACGGCCACATCTCCATCGACGACATCATCAGGGCAGTCAATGAGGAGGACGTGCTGGCCATTGAAGTCATCGAGGAAATCGGAAGGACACTCGGCAGGGCCATCGCCGGACTCATCAATCTCTTCAACCCTGAGCTGGTAGTAATCGGTGGAAAAATCTCAGAGGCAAAGGATTACCTTATGCTGCCCATCAAGAGTGCGGTGCAGAAGCATTCCCTCAACATGATCAACAAGGACACCACCCTCAAGTTCTCCAAGCTCGGGAAGAAATGCGGACCGATCGGAGCCTGCATGCTTTCCCGCAGCAAGATGCTGGGACTATTGTAAGCCAAGTAAATGAAAAAGCGCATTTCATCCATAGACATCCTGCGCGGGATCGCCATCATCGGAATGATTTTCTGCGCCAATATCGGATTCAATTCCGGACTTCCTGCCTGGATGTTCCACGCTCAGACTCCCCCGCCGACCTATGCCTTCGACCCTGCTGCGGCCGGGCTCACGTGGGTGGATCTCGTGTTTCCGTTCTTTCTCTTTTCAATGGGGGCAGCATTCCCACTTGCAATGCGGAAAAAATTCGAGAACGGGGCCGGCATAGGGCCTAAACACCAGCTACACCATCTGGAGCAGCTCCAGACCCGCCTGGCAGGCAAATCTCTTTCTCATTGCAGTATGGGCGGCATTGTTCCCGGCCCTGGTCAGAACTGAAAGGAAATGGGTAAACATTGCCGGAGCAGCATTGATCTGCAGCCTCGGATGCCTGCTGTATTCCTGGTTCGGAATCACTCCGGACAAGGGGACGAGCGACATCATCATAATGATTCTGGCCAATGTCGCACTCTGGGGCGGACTGGTCTGGGTCCTGACACGCAACAGCCTGAGACTGAGATGGCTGGTAATACTTTTCATTGCGGCCGTCAAGGCTGCATTCTCCTACGTTCCGGCATTGTCGGCATTGACCGGGAGCGGCTGGTGCCTGTCCTGGCTCTTCAATCCGGAATGGCTCCAGTACCTTCTCATCGCCCTGCCGGGTTCCATTGCAGGTGACCTCATCCTTGAGCACAGCCGCAGCGGGAAAGCATTGTCAGCAGGGAGGAAAGAGTCGATTGCCGCATGCATTGCCTTGACAGCGGTGCTGGTCCAGCTATGGGGCCTTTACCTGCGGGCTGTTCTGATCGACTTCATTGCCACGGCCATATTGGCGGCAGCCTTCATCATCCTCGCAGGCAGGGAGCGCAACATATACAGGACAACCGGCATAACAGGCTTCGCCCTGCTCCTTGCCGGCATCGCCTTCGACCCTGTTGACGGCGGAATCACCAAGGATTACTGCAACCTTTCCTATCTCTTCACCACCGGTGGCATGGCGATGCTGACCACAGCCGTTCTGGTCCTGCTGGTGTTCAGGTATAATATACAATGCAGTTTCATTTCCGGCATCGGACAGAACCCGATGGTCGCATACACTGTCACGAGCTATGTCCTCGGACCGTTGTTCAGCCTCCTGGGTATTATGCCGCTGCTGTTCTCATTGTCAGAGGGAAACCGGTTCTGGGGCATTGTCCAGGGCATGATTCTCACCTCTCTGATGATGGGAGCGACCTGGCTCTGCACCAAATTGAAATTATATTGGAAAAGCTGATATGAAAAAATTCATCATTTTCGCAGCCGCCGTCCTCATCTGCGGCAGCACATCCGCTGCAAGCCCGAAAAAAGTATTCGAGACACCGGCATCGGACAGCCGGATTGAATATACCGGACGCATTCTCGCGGAAGGCAACGATGTCTCCTACGACTGGTCCGGAGTCTATGCCCGAATCCGCTTCACTGGCCCATATCTGGCAGTAAGGCTCTCGGACACAAGAAATTCCTGGTTCAATGTCTGGGTGGACAGGGAAATGGACCCGGTCATGGACAGAAAGTTCCTCGTGGCCGCAAAGGATACCGTCATCACTCTCGCAGAGAATCTGGGCAAGGGCGAGCACACCGTCATCCTGCAGAAAAGGACTGAAGGCGAACAGGGCCGCATCACCCTCCACAGCTTCATTTCCAATGGTGAAATCCTGGCAGCCGGTGGTCGCAAAGAAAGACATATTGAATTCATAGGTGATTCATACACATGCGGTTACGGTACTGAGAGCGATTCACGTGACGACCCTTTCGAGGCCCGTACGGAGAACTGCGCCCTTACCTATGCAGCC
This sequence comes from Bacteroidales bacterium, assembly GCA_004552115.1. The sequence continues at coordinate 77 of SFPH01000229.1, read as the reverse complement.
ATCACTGCGAGATATTTCAATGCCGACTACAGCCTGGTGAGCCATTCCGGAATGGGAATAGACCGCAACTACAATGA
>SFPH01000228.1 GCA_004552115.1 Bacteroidales bacterium | reverse complement strand
CGGAATGAATGTCATTGCGGACGATTTCATCATCGAGAGCGGCTCTTCCATCACGGACGGGGTCACCCTGACGAGATGCTTTGTGGGACAGGCCTGCATACTCGGTCACGGCTACAGCGCTTCCGATTCCCTGTTCTTCAGCAACTGCCAGGGTGAGAACGGCGAAGCCTGCGCCCTTTTCGCTGGTCCATATACCGTGACGCATCACAAGTCCACCCTCCTCATAGCCGGCATGTTCTCGTTCATGAATGCAGGTTCTGGCTCGAACCAGAGCAATCACATGTACAAGCTCGGACCGATACATCAGGGCATTTTCGAGCGCGGAGCCAAGACGACGTCCGACTCCTACGTTCTCTATCCGGCCAAGATCGGGGCCTTCTCCCTCGTGATGGGACGCCATGTCAACAACCCGGACACCAGCGACCTTCCGTTCTCATATCTCATTGAGCAGCAGGGAGTGACATATATCATTCCGGGGGTCAACCTCAAGTCCGTAGGCACTATCAGAGACGTAAAGAAATGGCCTTCAAGGGACAGGCGCCAGGATCCGCACAGGCTCGACCATATCAATTTCAACCATCTCAGTCCATTCACGGTCCAGAAAATGTTCGACGGCATCAGTATCCTCGAAAAGCTGAAGGAGGCATCCGGAAACAGGGCCGACAACTACTATTACAAGAAATCGATTATCCGCAATGCCTCCCTCCACAAGGGCCTGAAGTATTACCAGACCGGAATCATCAAGTTCCTCGGCAATTCCTTCATTACACGTATCCAGGATGCGGACGTGAGCAGCGATGCTGCATTGCGCCGGGCTCTGCGCCGTGACAATCCTTCCGGAGCGGGCCATTGGCTCGACATCTCCGGCCTGATCTGCCCGGCAAGCGAAATAGAGAAGCTGTGCGATGACCTGACTGAGGGGAAGGTCCGCGACGTGGTAGAGCTGGGAAGCCGGTTCGGGCGGATTGCCTCCGATTATTACAGCTGCGAGTGGACCTGGGCCTATGACGCCATTGAGAAGTTCTGGGGCTATGACCTTGCGCAAATCACACGCTCTCAGGCCATCGACCTGATAAAGCAATGGAAAAATGCCGTGATATCCCTTGACAAGCTCATTTATGACGATGCCGGCAAGGAGTTCGAGCTTACTTCAATGACGGGATTCGGAGTGGACGGAGACAAGGTCCGCAGGGATGCCGACTTCACGGCCGTGCGCGGAGGCGGTTTCAATGAGAATCCTTTCGTGCTTGAGGTCCTGGACCATATACGCCGCAAGGGAGAACTCGGCGACAGGATGATAGCGAAGTTGAGCAGTAAATAAAGATCATCATGTAAGGATAATGCATACATTTGTACGGCAAAACACATTGATGCATGAAGAAATTGGCATTAATATTCGCAGGAATGCTTGCGTGCCTTCTCATTGCCGATGCACAGAGCTATGTTCGTGCAGGTGACGGCGATTACGGGAAGGTGCTCTACAACTGGGACGGAACCTCGCTGCGAAGCGGAGACAGCAGGTACGGCACTCCCCTTCTGAACTTCGACGGGCAGAGAATCCGCATGGGTGAGAGCAGGTACTCAACCGCAAAATGGTTCTGGGACGGGACAGTCCTCCATGCGGGTGAGAACAAATACGGAAGGGGCATCGTCTGGTCAGACGGCATTGAGATACGCTCCGGGGAAAGCAGATACGGAGAGTTGCTCCTCTACAAGGACGGTTCCCGCATCAGGACCAAGGGAAAATACGGCAAGGCGGTATTCACCGTGCAGGGCTCGATTCCATTGGCAGTCCTGCTGTGGATCTGCGTCATTGACTGAAACATTGAAATGAAAATGAGAAAGGAAAGCAGACAGATGAGTGCCGATTGGGCATTGGAAGTATTTGACAAAGCACCCTACATTACCGTCAGCATGAGCGGGGCGGACGGCATTCCTTATGGATTGCCCCTTTCGCTCGTCCGTACTGACGAGAGGACATTCTGGTTCCACTGCGCCACGGAAGGCAGGAAACTGGACATCCTCAAGGCCAACCCGAGAGTATTCCTGTCAGCAGTGACACGGTGCAAGCCCATGCGGGGACCGAAGGACGGCAGCTTCACCCTGGAGTTCCAGTCGGCCACTGCCGTAGGATTGGCGGAAATCGTGGAAGATGAGGGCACGAAGAAAGAGGCTCTGAGGGCAATATGCCGGAGATTCCTTCCGCATCAGATGGAGGGATTCGAAGAGGCCGTAACGAGAAGCCTTCACCGGACAACCGTCGTCAGGATAACCCTCACCGAGCCCCCTGTCGGGAAACGCAAGCAGTACGATGCAAATGGCGACGAGATGAAATACGGCAGGATGGAATGAAAGTTTAATGAATCCGGTGCGTAAAATGCAGAAAATTTTTGCTTTTATTTAGAATTATTATAAATTTGCAAACACAGGATTATTTATAAACACTAAAAGATAACAGACATGAGAAGCATCACACATTTCGACATCCAGTACGCACACAGATTCTACGGATTCCAGGGCGAGGCACAGTA
>SFPH01000227.1 GCA_004552115.1 Bacteroidales bacterium | reverse complement strand
TCCTCCTGCGGAATGTAGTATTTGGCCTCCGTCTTGACTTTTTCCGAGAGCCTTCGGCCTTCGTCGCCGAGGAGACTTTTCACAATCGAGTTCGAGAGCACCGACCAGACCTGCCTGTGATAGAATGACCAGCCCCCGTCAGAACGTTTCCTCAGATGCAGCTGCATTGCGGAAAGCTCCGACATCAGGCCGTAGACGGCGCTGCCCGACATGGGATAACCCATTGTGACATTGATAGATGCAATGGCAGGGTCAATGCTGTTGAGTATTGGGGCAAGCAGGGTCTCGTCAGGTATGACAATGGCTGTGTCAGCCCCCCCGCAGTCGAGTCTTCCGACCTCTGATATGTCTCCTCCGGCTGCGGAATCGGCCACGTTGCGAAGAATCTCAGGCAGATGCTTGGCCTGGCCCACTGAAGAAGGGACGCTCACGATTTCAATCCGGGGACCCGGTCCGCAATCCCCTCCGTCCGGCTCGAATGCCTGAGGGAAGTCCCTGACATTCTGCGACATGAACATCGACGCCTTGTTGAGCGGATCCTTTATCATTGCCGAAGACCAGTCCCAGCAGAATTCAGCCAGACCGGCATTCCTCATTCTCCGGAGCACGGTCTTCTCACATTCATTCAGGGCATTGAGACCTGCGAAAACGTATTTCTCCGTATCCGGCAAAGCTGCCTGCAGAATGTCGGCCGCGGACTCGTCCGAAAGCCTTGATGCGAACCTGCGATAAGCCATTCCCTCGTATGCCAGGTTCTTGTCCTCCAATGATTTGTTGAAATCGGCATAAAGGCGGGCCATTATGTTCCAGATTCCGAGGAATTTTTCCTTGACCTTCGGGTTGTCGGAGTCGGGATTGACCTTCAGGCTGTTGCCATCACGGAAATGGGAAATGAAGTGTTCAATCGCAGCCCGCTGTGTATCAGTAAGATAAGTGAATGTATCCTGAAGCTGTCTGAAGTCGGCAACATTGGCATACAGCTTCCCGGGGTCGGCCAGGTACTTGTCCACATCATCGAAGTCAGCCAGGATGACATCTCCCCAGAAGATGAAATCGTCCAGGGGCTCGGCATTCCTGTTCAGCTTCCGATAGCACTCATAGAGTTCCAGAAGCAGGGCCACCCTCCCGGCAGGCTCCGCCCCGCTGATCTTGAAGAAGAACTCGTTCATTGTCAGCATCTTCGGGGCAATCATAGGGATCGCCGCAGGGTCTTCCCTGACCGCATCGGCGAGGTATTTCCTGAAGAAGACCATCGATCTCCTGTTCGGGAAAATGAAGCATTTCCCGGACAGATTCTCCCCTTCCTGGAGGTAATGGTCGGCTACTTGTCGCAAGAATGGTATCATATTGTCATTATTTTCTATTTTCTTAGAGGTTGGCCCTAATTTGCGTTCTTCGGGGTTGGCCCTCGGGTCCGTCCTTCGGGTTCGTTTTCCCAAAGTTAGGAAATCTTGCTGCCAAAATCAGTCAGTTTTCAAAATTATTCACAAAAATCAGGGAGCATTCCGAAAAGCGGCATCGTATTTTTGCTATCTTCGTGGAATGAAAGGAGGCTCGCACCCAAACGCCATCGTCGAGCCGGGACAATGCAGATGACACAATTTATCAGAATGACAGCGGATGAGAAGGATATCCGCTCGATCCAGAACCTGGCCCGGGTAACATTCCCGGCCACATATTCGTCCATCATTTCAGCAGAACAGATTGACTTCATGATGGACATGATGTATTCCGAGGCCGTTCTACGCCGCGAGCTGGAGGGTGGAGTCACCTTCCTGATGCTGCTGTCCGACGGGACTCCGGCCGGCTTCGTCTCATTCGGCAAGCAGGACGACGAGGGCCTCTTCCACCTTCATAAGATTTATCTTCTCCCTGATTTCCAAGGCCTTGGATACGGCAGGGAAATGTTCCTGAAGGCCGAGCAGGAAATGAGGGCGCAGGGCGCCAAAGCCTTCGAGCTCAATGTGAACCGCCACAACAAGGCTCTCGATTTCTATAAGAAAATGGGAATGAGCATCGACCGCAGCGGCGACTTCGACATCGGTGGCGGCTTCTACATGAATGACTACATCATGAGGAAGGAGCTGTAGCCGCCCGTGAGCAGCATTCTTAAAAATAAACACTATTTTTGCACCATGAGACTAGTGATCCAGCGATGCCTCGAGGCATCAGTAACAATAGACGGCAAATGCGTCTCTTCCATCGGCAGGGGGCTGCTTGTGCTTGTGGGAGTGGAGCAGGGAGATACGGAAGCTGACGTCGACTGGCTGGTCGGAAAGACGGCCGGGATGAGGATATTCGACGACGAGAACGGGGTTATGAACCTGAGCGTCAATGATATAGGCGGGGATGCCCTCGCCGTGTCACAGTTCACCCTGACCGCATCCACGAAGAAGGGAAACCGTCCTTCCTACATCCGCGCGGCCGGTCACGACCTTGCAACCCCCCTCTACGAATCTTATTGCGCCAAACTCTCCGCCGCAATCGGCAAACCCGTCGGGAGAGGAGTCTTCGGGGCGGACATGAAGGTCGCCCTTGTCAA
>SFPH01000226.1 GCA_004552115.1 Bacteroidales bacterium | reverse complement strand
GCCGGAATGGTACCTCATTTCTCCGGACCAGGCCCTCCCAAACTGCGTTTGGGCCCCTCCCTCTAGTGCCGAGGGCGGCAAGTCCTGCGAAATGAGGTACCATTCCGGCTCCTGGCATTGACGAAGAACCATCCCGAGATAATAGCGTTGTCTGCATCTTTTGCGGAGAACAAGGAATGGGAAATAAAAAGGCGGGACCGTAAGCCGGTTTCTGTTTTTGAATCTGCCATTTATCTACGCAACCTACCCCCTGACATCGGGCGGGCAGCCCTCATCTGTCAGTATATTTGGTTTTGCAGGCCCTGGTGCCGTACCCGCAATACATCGCTGCAATGCGCCGTGGGCTCTTACCCCACATTTTCACCATCGCTTCCGGGACTGGCCCGGAGGCAGACATTCTCTGTTACGGCTGGCAAAAGATTACTCCCATCTGCGATTTCCGCAGCAGGGCGCCCTTTCCTGTCCGGACTTTCCTCACCTGACATGTGACAGGCGCGGCAGATCGTCCCGCCTTGAAGAATTGTGCAAAATTATAGAAAGTTGGGAAATTGAGCAATAATTTGAAGAGAAACTTTCTTGCCCCCCTGCAGGACTATGGTAGCAACTGCCTGTAGAGAAGCCAGTTATGCTATTTCTCGTAAATAGCCTTGTTGTTTTCGGATTCCCAGATTTCGACCTTGTAGCAGTTCGGAGTGACATCGCACATCCATTTGGCCAGGTTCTCAGCCGTTGGACTGAAAGGAAGGACGGCATTGAGATTCTTGTGGTCGATGCGCGACATTATATTCTTCTTTATATAGGTGAAATCTGTCACCATCCCATCTTCATTGAGTGTCTCCGACTTGCAATGAACGATTACGATCCAGTTGTGACCGTGAAGTTCCTCGCATTTGCTGCCGCATTCTGTCGTGACATGATGAGCAGCGGAGACCTCGAAACGCTTGCTTACGTAATACATTGAACTATAATGTTATATAGGATAAGATCACTTGACTGCCGGTTCCCGTTTCATTGCCGCCTCCAGCACGCGGGCCAGCTGGTCAGGACACGAGGTGCCGCGGCCTGCGCAGTCAATGCCCTTGAGACGGCTTATGGCCTCGTCCACCTTCATTCCCCTGATCAGGGCTCCGATACCTTTGGCGTTGCCGTTGCAGCCGCGGGTATAGACCACGCTGTCGACCACGTCTCCCTTAAGATGAATGTCAATGCGGACTGAACATACCAAAGAACTGGGAGCTGCCGTAATATAGCGGATTCCGTCGATTACCTCGTCCCTTACAATGTTGAAATCGTCTCCAGCCATCTTCTTCTCTGTTTTTACCCCGTCGTCTCCGGCAGCACATATCGACGGGACAAAAGCCAGTATCGAAATGGCCGCAAAGAACGACATCATCATTCTTGTCATACTGTGTAATTATTAAACGATGCGAATTTAGTCATTCTTCACGTCATTTTCAAAACTTGCATTACAGAAATCAGGGAGAAATCATTATTTTGTTTTCGGAATCTTCGAATTTTACTTTTCGTTTTGATAACAAAATTATATATTTGCATTATGAATCGAAAGAATGCGACGTCTTGTTCAGTTCTTCCCGTTCAATGAAGGATTTCACGACGAAATCATACTGCGGAAGTTCCAATGAATTTGATGTGATAGTCATCGGCGGCGGCATTACAGGAGCCGGAACCGCCAGAGACTGTTCATTGAGGGGATTGCGGACGCTTCTCATCGAGAGAAACGACATCGCTGACGGAGCGACAGGACGAAACCACGGACTCCTGCACAGCGGTGCCAGATATGCCGTCACCGACCAGGAATCGGCTACAGAGTGCATCCAGGAGAATATGATTCTGAAGAAAGTCGCCAATCACTGCGTTGACGACACTTCCGGTTTCTTCATCACGCTGCCGGAGGATGACCTCGGCTACCAGAAGAATTTCGTCGAAGCCTGCACGAAGGCCGGCATCAAGGCAGAAATCATCGACCCGAAAGAGGCCATCAGGCTCGAGCCTTCGGTCAATCCGGACATAATAGGCGCTGTCAGAGTGCCTGACGGTTCAGTTGACCCTTTCAGGCTCTGTTCTTCCAATGTTGTCGATGCGAAACTTCACGGAGCTGAAGTCCTCGTATATACGGAAGTCACGGGCTTCATTTTCGAAGGTGCCAACATTGTCGGCGTGAAGGTTCACGACAAGAAGACCGGCAATGATGCAGAATACAGGGCTCCGATCACTGTCAATGCGGCAGGCATATGGGGACACCATATCGCAGAAATGGCCGGGGCGCAGATTGGAATGTTCCCTGCCAAGGGTGCGCTCCTCATTTTCGCACACAGGGTCAACGGCATTGTCCTGAACAGATGCCGCAAGCCTGCCAATGCGGATATCCTCGTGCCGGGAGACACAGTGTGTGTAATCGGAACCACTTCTACCAGAGTACCTTACGAGGAATGTGACCATATGAGGGTGACACCTGACGAAGTCCAGCTCCTCATTTCAGAAGGAGAGAAGCTTGCACCTTGCCTCGGCGAGACCAGAATTCTCAGGGCATATGCAGGCGTCAGGCCTCTCGTTTCTGCAGACAATGACCCTAGCGGCAGAAGCATCAGCCGCGGAATCGTGCTTTTCGACCATGAGAAACGTGACGGAATAGGGGGATTCATTACCATAACAGGCGGCAAGCTGATGACTTACAGGCTCATGGCCGAGATGGCGACAGATCTCGTTTGCGAGAAGCTGCACTCATCCGCAAAATGCGAAACCCGCACTACCCCGCTCCCCGGTTCTGGTCAGGGCGACGTGAAGGAAGTTTCCAGGAAAATATGGGCGAACCCTACCACCGCACAGAAAGCCACTGCAGGAAGAGTAGGCAGCCTCGCATCCAAAATAAAGATGGAATCCGTTGAGAATCAGAGTCTTGTATGTGAATGCGAGGAGGTACCCGAGAGTGAGGTGACCAATGCCATCCAGAACCTTGACGTGCACAATCTCGTTGACCTCAGGAGGAGGACAAGAGTAGGAATGGGTACCTGCCAGGGTGAACTCTGTGCCTGCCGCGCCGCCGGGCTTCTGGGTAAGGCTCACGGCTGCACGGAAAGGGCGAGGAAGGATCTTGTCAATTTCATGAACGAAAGATGGAAGGGTATCTATCCTATTGCCTGGGGAGAATCCCTGAGGGAGGCCGAGTTCACGGAATGGGTGTACTCAGAATGCCTCGGACTTGGGGAGCAGGAATTATAAAGCATTGATTTCCAAATAGAAAAATACTAGATATGAGATTCGATACAGTTATCATCGGCGGAGGACTTTCAGGACTTGTATGCGGTCTGAGGCTTCAGAGATCCGGCAGGAAATGCGCCATAGTATCAGCCGGCCAGAATGCGATGCATTTTTTCTCCGGGGGCTTCGGACTGCTCTCAAGGCTGCCGGACGGTACGGCGGTTGACTCCCCGCTCGATGCGATTGACAGCCTTCCGGAAAGACATCCTTACAGGATTATAGGCAGGGAGAAGGTTGCCGGATATGCAGCAGAGATACTGCCTTTCCTCAAGTCCTGCGGAATCAATGTCAGGGACAATGCCGGCAGGAACGGATGGATGATATCAGCCTCCGGACTCCCGAAAAGAACCTGGCTCACTGTCGATGATATCGACATTTTCAGTTCAAAGGACATTGAAATCGGTGAAAAAGCATTGATAGTCAATATAGAAGGCTTTCTTGACTTCAATACCTCATTCATTGCGGAAGGATTGGAAAAGAGGGGTGTGAAATGCAGAATAGCGGCTGTATCCACGGAGGATACCAAGGCATTGAGGAAGAATCCAAGCGAAATGAGGTCTTCCAACATTGCCAAGATGATGAGCCGCAAGGATGCGCGCGAGAGGTTTGTCTCAGAGGTAAAAAAATTATTGGAAGAAGGTGAAACACTGATACTTCCGGCCGTTTTCGGACTTAAGAGCCAGGACGATGTCGAAGATGTAAGGACAGCGGTCGGCGGCAGGACTTGCTTCATCGGGACGCTTCCACCTTCCGTTCCGGGAGTCAGGACGCAGATGATGCTCAAGACTGCATTCGAGGCTGCTGGAGGCGTTTTCCTGATGGGTGACAAGGTCAATGGCGTCGAAATGAAAGACGGAAGGGTCATTTCCGTAAGGACGGCCAATCTTGAGGACATCAGCCTC
>SFPH01000225.1 GCA_004552115.1 Bacteroidales bacterium | reverse complement strand
AATGGTGGGGAAATGTCCGTTCTGATAGAGGATCTTGCCCCGGACCATGGTCATGGCCACGTGACGATTTCGGTTGTCTGTGCATTAAAATATAGATTAGGCAGTAAAATGCTGGTGTTCTGTAAGATCTAAATGTTGTATGAAAGCAAACACTGGATCCGATGCACGAATATGCGACCCTTTTGGGGAAATGGAAAACCGGGTGCCTGAAGAAGGTTTCAGGTCACCCGGTCAATATCAGATGTCAGCCTTGATTATTTCTTTTTGGCTGCCTTTCTCTTGTTGTTCCAGGCTGTGGCATCGAACATCACCGGAGTACCGATGAAGAGGGATGCGTAGGTACCGAAGCAGATACCGAGGATGAGAGCCACTGAAAGTCCGCGGACAGACTCGCCGCCGAAGATGGCGATTGCGAGCATTGTCACGAGGGTGGAAATGGAGGTGTTCATTGTCCTGGTAAGAGTGCTGTTGAGGGCGAGGTTGGTGTTCTCCCTGAAGTCAGCCTTCGGGTGGAGGGACTTGTACTCGCGGATTCGGTCGAAGATGACCACGTTGTCATTGATGGCGTATCCGATGATGGTCAGGATAGCGGCGATGAAGGTCTGGTCAACGTCGAGGTTGAACGGAAGGATACCTGAGAACAGGGAGAAGAAGCCGATCACGATGATTGCCGTGTGGGCAAGTGATACGACACCTCCGAGACCCCAGGTCCAGCCCTTGAACCTGAATGCGATGTAGGCGAAGATTACGAAGAGGGCGATGAGAACGGCGATTACCGCATCCCTCTTGATGTCGTTCGCTATGGTAGGTCCTACCATGTCGGAAGAAACGATACCGTTAGGGTTCTGCTGGGTCTCGGTGAACTCGGCGTAGGAAATCTCCTGTGCGAAGAAGCCCTTGACTGCGTCATAGAGCATTGTGGAAACGGTTGCGGCCATTTCCGGAGACTCGTCCTCGATGCCGTACTTGGTAGTGATCTTCATCTGGCTGTCTCCACCGAACTGCTTAACCTCCACAGAGCCTTCGAATGCAGCCTCTGCGGAAGCCCTTACCTCCTCTGCGGATACAGGCTGGTCGAATCTTACAACGTATGTGCGGCCGCCGGTGAAGTCAACACCGTAGGTGAAGCCCTTGGTGAAGATGGATACGAGGGAGATGAGGATGAGAACGCCTGAGAAAATGTAGGTGATCTTCTTCTTTCCGATGAAGTCGAAATGGGTGTTCTTCAGGAAGTTCCTGGTAAGATTATTCTCGAATGAGATGCTCTTGCCCCTGGATATGCGGCCCTCGAAAATCAGCCTGGTGATGAAGATTGAGGTGATTACCGAGGTGATGATACCGATGATGAGGGTGGTTGCGAATCCCTGTACAGGGCCTGAGCCGAATACGAAGAGAACGAAACCGGTGAGCATTGTGGTCAGCTGACCGTCGATGATGGCTGAGTAGGCATTGGAATAACCGTCAGCGATTGCCTTGCTGAGACCCTTTCCTGCTGCAAGTTCCTCCTTGATGCGCTCGTAGATGATCACGTTGGCGTCAACGGCCATACCCAGGGTAAGGACGAGACCGGCAATACCAGGCAGGGTGAGGACAGCTCCGAATGAAACGAGGGTTCCGAAGAGGAAGAGCACGTTGCAGAGGAGAGCGATGTCGGCCACGAGACCTGCGCCGCTGTAGAAGAAGATCATATACAGCAGCACGAGGAAGAACGCGATGATGAAGGAGATGAGACCGGCCCTGATGGACTCTGAACCGAGGGAAGGTCCTACAACCTGCTCCTGAACGATCTTGGCAGGTGCAGGGAGCTTACCTGAGTTGAGCACGTTTGCAAGGTCAGTAGCCTCCTCGACGTCGAAGTTTCCGGTGATGGATGAATGTCCTCCGGAAATCTCGTTCTGCACGTTAGGATAGGAATATACGAGACCGTCGAGAACGATGGCAATCTGCTTGCCGATGTTGTCGCGGGTAAGACGGGCCCAGGTGTTCGCACCTTCGGCGTTCATTGACATTGAAACTGAAGGGTTGCCCTTGTTCATTCCGGTGCCGTCGTAGGAGACGCGTGCGTCTGTCACGGCGGAACCGTCGAGAGGTGCCTTGCCGTCATTGAGCTCGGCCTTGATGGCCACGAGTTCGAAGACATTGCCGCCTGCGATGTACTGTGAAGGCTTCACTGTCCACTTAGGACGGAGATATGGGGAGAGGATGCCCTTGGCTACATTGGAGCTGAGCATTCTGTTGATTGCAGCGGTATCGGCGCCCTGGGCATATCCGATGCAGGCACTTCCCCTTGCCTGTGAAGGCTGAAGGAGAGCGAAGAGAGGGTGCTGCTTCTTGTAGGCCTCGAGAGCCTTTGCGTCACTGGCTGCGCCGCTGAGCTCGCTTTCGAGAATGGAGGTGCTGTCAGCTGTTGCGACCGTATCCTCAACCTCGTCCTCAACTGTCTGTGCAAGAGCCGCGTCGAGGGCGCTGAGGTCAGCCATCACTTCCTCGCTGGTGAAGGTTGTCCAGAACTCGAGGGAAGCGGTTCCCTGGAGGAGGTTCTTCACACGCTCA
>SFPH01000224.1 GCA_004552115.1 Bacteroidales bacterium | reverse complement strand
GGGCCTGCCGCATTGTACTTGAAGTCAGCCGTGAGGTCTCGGATGTTCAGGATTTCCGGCATGCCATCATTGACATAGTCCACATCGGCCACCATCAGCCTGGTCTTGTCGGCCTCATAGCCGTCCCGTTCCATGCTCAGCCAGGCGATGCGGCTTCCGTCCGGGCTCCAGACTGGGTCGGTGTCATAGCCTCCGCCCATCGGGATGACCTTGCATTCTCCGCTTCCGACATTGTAGATGTATATTTCGGTGTCCGTGCTGAAAGCATACTGCCTGCCCGTTTTCTTGCGGCAGGAATAGGCGATGAACCTTCCGTCAGGGCTCCAGTCCAGCTGCTCGATTCCGCTGAAAGGCTCGGTTGGGAGCTCATGGATTTCCTCCTCGCCGGCGAGAATGTCAATGCTTGATTCTGTGTTTACAGGCTTGTCGAGAGCGGCTATGAATGTGTGCGGAACCTCCGTAACCCAATGATCCCAATGCCTGTACATCAGGTCGTCGGTCTTGTAGGCTGTGGCCTTGTCCAGTGCCGGGTCCGAGTCGGCCGGTGTGCTTACCGCACCCTTGACGGTGCTCACGAACATTATCCTGCTTCCGTCCGGAGAGAGCTTGAACTCGCTGATGCCGGCAGGAATGTCGGAAATCACGGTCTTCTTCACCAGTTTTGGGGAGTTGCCGCTCAAGCCCCTTACGGTGGCCTTCCGGAGCTGTCCCTTCTGGATGTACATTATGCCGCGTCCGCCGTCAGTCCATCTGGCGCAGCTTATGCTGCTGCCTTCCCTTGTGAGCTGTCTGCGGCAGGTTCCGTCCGCATTGACGAGGAAGAGGTTGCGGCAGCTGCGGTTGTCCGGTACGGATGTGTAGCTGACCCCGTAAAGAATTGTCTTTCCGTCCGGAGAGAGCTGCGGGTCGGAGAGCCGTCCCAGCGAAAGCATTACCTCCGGCGTCATCTTTCCGTCCTCGACGGCGATGTCGGACTGCCCGATGTATCCGGCGGCCTCCTTGTCGGAGCAGTTGGTGAAATTAGTCATTGCAATGGCGAATGCTGCGGCCAAATACAGGCCTTTTGTTGTAATTGAATGTGTCATAAGCGAATTGGCGGTTCCGGTTTCGGAACTTCTCTGCGAAGATAACGATAATTATTGATAAGTCGGGAGCGGCGAGCGGAAATCCCGGTCCGGGGGGCTTCGGCGTCGTGCTGAAATGCGCCGGGCTCACCAGGGAAATCAGCGGAGGCTTCCGTCTCACGACGAACAACAGGATGGAACTTCTTGCCGTAATCGTGGGCCTGGAGGCCATAAGATGGGACAATGCGGAGGTGGAGGTCTGGAGCGACTCGTCGTACGTGGTGAAGGCCGTCACGGAGGGCTGGCTCCTTAATTGGGAGCGGAAAGGTTTTGTCAAGGTGAAGAATCCGGATCTCTGGGGGCCATCCTGAGAACGAGAGATGCGACGCCCTGGCCGTCAATGCGGGAGGAGGGGCGGCAGCTCGTGGTGAGGTCCTCCCCCCGGATGAGGTTTACGAGAGTGAAAATGCGGGCGGACAGCTGTTCCGATAATGCCCGCCTGTTGAAAATCCGCGGATTTTCCTTATATTTGAGAGATTTGTAAAATAATATACGATGATAAACAATAAAATTACTGTCGGCATCACCCAGGGTGACGGCAACGGAATAGGATATGAAGTGATAATCAAGGCTTTGGCAGACCAGAGGATTCTGGATTCATTCACTCCGGTAATCTACGGTTCATCCAAGGTTTTCGGTTTCTACCGCAAGCTCATACACAACCTTGACCCGCTCGACACATACGTCATCAATTCTGCAAAGGAAGCCAGACTGAAGAAGATAAACATACTCAACTGCCTGCCGGACAATATTTTCGTAGAGCCGGGACAGTCCACTCCGGAGTCTGCCAAGTCCGCCATCACCTCGCTTGAGAGGGCTGTGGCCGACCTCAAGGCCGGAGACATTGACGTGCTCGTGACAGCCCCTATCAACAAGAGGGCGATGTCTTCCGCCGGCTTCGGATTCACGGGCCATACGGAATATCTCAAGAAAGAGTTCGGAGTGTCTGACGTGGCGATGTTCATGATCAGCGAGCATCTCAAGATCGGGGTGGTCACGGGCCACATTCCGCTCAAGGATGTGCCTTCAAGCATAAGCAAGGAGAAGATTCTTACCAAGCTCCGCCTGATGGACGCTTCGCTGAGGAGGGATTTCGGAGTCACCAGGCCGAAGATTGCCGTTCTCGGCCTGAATCCTCACTGCGGCGACGACGGACTTCTCGGCAATGAGGAGGAAACCATCATCGCTCCGGCAGTGAAAGAGGCCAATGAGAATGGTATATTGGCATTCGGCCCTTATTCTCCTGACGGTTTCTTCGGCCTCGGAAATTACAGCAAGTTCGATGCGACACTTGCAATGTATCACGACCAGGGTCTCGCACCTTTCAAGGCCCTTGATTTCGAGGACGGAGTGAATTTCACCGCCGGCCTGCCGGTCATCAGGACATCTCCTGACCACGGTACGGCATTCTCAATGGCAGGAAGGGATGAGGCGGATCCTATGTCAATGATGTCCGCCATCTACGCCGCCATTGACATTTTCAAGCGCAGGATGGCCTATGACAACCTCCAGGAAGGGAAGATGCCGGAGCGTCAGACTGACGACCGCCGACAGGACCGTCCGGGAAGGACTCAGATAGAATAGGATGTCTTCGGATGCAAATATTTCTGATATTCAATACCTTAAGGGGGTAGGGCCGAAAAGGGCCCTCCTCTTGGGCTCGGAACTTGGCGTCAAATCGGTATCAGACCTCATCCGCATTTACCCGTTCAGATACGTTGACCGCAGCTCAGTGATTCCCATTGCTGCGGTGAGGTCGACTGCGGCCATGGTCCAGATCAGGGCTCAGGTGGTAAGCGTCACACTGATTGACAAGGCGGGGAATGTTCTCGAACCTGCAGACGGCCAGATAAGGTTCAAGGAGGCGAACCGCATGTCTGTGATGGTCGCAGACGAGACAGGGATGATGGAGATGGTCTTCTTCAAGGGTCTTGGATTCCTGTGGCCGAAACTCCAGCCGGGCAAGGTCTTCGTGTTTTTCGGCAAGCCTTCCCTCTATGGCGGGAAATTCAATATGGTGCATCCGGAAATCGATGACCCCGGAGCGGGCGCTACACAGCCAATAGCTTCAATGACAGGCATTTACCCGTCCACGGAAAAGCTTCGTAATGCCGGAGTTACAGCCAAGGTCATGGGCAGGATAATGGCATCCGCCCTCGAGGCCGGGCTGCCTGCAGTATCGGAGACCCTGCCTGATTATGTCATGAGGGAGAAGGGTCTCGTACCCCTGAATTACGCATTGAGGAACATTCATTTTCCGCAGGACCAGTCCGCATTGGCCAAGGCCGAATACAGGCTGAAGTTCGAGGAACTTTTCTTCCTTCAGCTCTCGCTTCTCCGCCAGAAATATGTCAGAAGCCGCAATGAGAGGGGTATTCCCATGCCGAATGTCGGGGAGGCCTTCAACAAGTGCTATGCTGCATTGCCTTACAGCCTGACCGGTGCTCAGAAACGGGTAATCAGGGAAATCCGGGAAGACATGCGGAGCGGAAAGCAGATGAACCGTCTCCTTCAGGGGGATGTGGGATCGGGAAAGACCATGGTGGCAGTGCTTTCCGCCCTGATTGCTTACGGCAACGGCTACCAGTCCTGCATTATGGCTCCGACGGAAGTGCTTGCACGTCAGCATTATACAAACATCATAAAGTACCTCAGGGACACCGGAGTCGAGGTCGCTGTGCTTACCGGCACGACAAAGACCAGGGAGAGGCGGGAGATTCTTGAACGTCTGGCATCCGGACAGGTAGGCATCATTGTCGGGACACATGCATTGATAGAAGACAATGTGGTATTCCGGAACCTCGGACTTGCCATAATCGATGAGCAGCACCGCTTTGGAGTGGAGCAGAGATCACGTCT
>SFPH01000223.1 GCA_004552115.1 Bacteroidales bacterium | reverse complement strand
ATTACAGGCAAGGCTGAGATTCCTGTGGATGCGGCCATCAACCCTGCCTGGTCGGCACATTTTGCAGCATTGACAAAACTGGCTGTGCCTGAGGGAGTTAATGCTGTGGATGAATCTCTTTGGAATGAAATCGGAGCCAAACTTGCTCCATACCTAGCCTGGAAAAATGCCAAAGCCGGTGCCGCCGTGGAGTCTCTCGGCGTGGAAGCGGTCAACTCATTCCTGGCAGCTGACCTGAAGCAGAGCCTTCTTGACCTGGTCGCAAAGGATCTCGCATTGAAGGAGGAGGCTGAGAACATTGACAATGTGGACAAGTTCCTCCACGTCTACAGGGATTTCTACAGGCTTCTGAAGAACTTCGTGACCCTTGAGGATTTCTATTCCAAGGACAAGAATGTCAAGGCTGTTTTCCAGTCCGGTACCCTCATCATCGACCAGCGTGCCTGCCGCTTCTGCATGAACGTGGCGGATATGGCCAAGCACAATACTATGGCTCCGGCCAGCGGAATGTACCTGGTTTACTGCGACTGCACTACCAAGACCAAGCCTGGCAAGATCACCATCGTGGCTGCCGTGACCGTGGGTGACATCGGTGACCTCGCTGTCGGAAAGAATGCGGTTTACTATGATAATCAGGGACTTGAGTGGGATGCGGTCATCACCAAGATCATTGACAATCCTATCAGCATCTCCCAGTCGTTCTGGTCTCCTTACCGCAGGATGGCGGACGCTGTGCAGAATCTGATCAACAAGAGTGCTGCGGAGAAGGATGCCAAGCTGATGAAGGATGCCACGGACAAGATCAATGCGGCCCCGGCCGCCGCTCCGGCCTCCCCGGATGCCAAGCCGGCCCCTGCCCAGCCTTTTGACATTGCCAAGTTCGCAGGTATCTTTGCTGCCATAGGCATGGCTTTCGGAATGATCGGTTCCGCTCTTGCCAGCCTTGTCAAGGGCTTTGTGGCCCTGAGCTGGTGGCAGGTCATCCTGGCCTTCGTGGGCATTCTCCTGGTGATTTCCGGACCGGCTATGGTTCTGGCATGGATGAAGCTCCGCAAGAGGAACATTGCTCCTCTTCTCAATGCGAACGGTTGGGCTGTCAATGCATCTGCCAAGATCAGCATAGCCTTCGGCGAGACGCTTACCGACATCGCGAAGTTCCCGAAACTCAAGCTCAAGGATCCTTATGCGAAGAAGGGCCTTCCTGTATGGGCCAGGATCCTGATCTGGCTGCTCGTCATCGCCGTCCTGGCGGCGGGGGCTGCCGCTGCTTATTTCTTCTGGCTGAAGGACATTATATAATAATCAAGATGGGGTTGCAGTGACGCAGCCCCATCTTTTTTCGAATCAGTTCAGGTTTTAGTCGGCGAATCCGCGCTCAAGGTCGGCAATGATGTCGTCGATGTGCTCGACACCGATCGAGAGCCTGATTGTTGCCGGTGTAATATGCTGTGCTTCAAGTTCTTCCGGACTCATCTGGGAGTGTGTCGTGGTGTAGGGATGAATCGCGAGGCTCTTTACGTCAGCCACATTGGCGAGGATTGAGAAAAGCTTGAGATTGTCGATGAACTTCCAGGCCTCTTCCTGCCCGCCCTTGATCTCGAAGGTGAAGATCGAACCGCCCCCGTTCGGGAAGTATTTCTGATAGAGCGCATGGTCAGGATGCTCAGGCAGGGACGGATGGTTGACCTTTGCAACCTTCGGATGCTTTGAAAGATAATCCACAACTTTCAGCGCGTTGCTGACATGCCTTTCGATTCTCAGAGGCAGTGACTCGGTGCCCTGAAGAAGTATCCAGGCGTTGAACGGACTGATGCAGGCTCCCGTGTCGCGGAGGATGACGGCTCTGATTCTGGTCACGAATGCAGCTGCTCCGGCCACGTCGGCAAAGATTGCCCCGTGATAGCTCGGATCCGGTTTTGCCAATGTCGGATATTTGTCCGGATAGGCCTTCCAGTCGAATTTTCCGCTGTCCACGATGACTCCTCCGAGGGAGGATCCGTGACCGCCGATGAATTTTGTCGCGGAATGAACCACGACATCAACGCCGTGTTCGATCGGCCGGATGAGAATTGGGGCAAATGTGTTGTCCACGATGAATACGATGCCGTGCCTGTGGGCTACCTCGGCAATGCCGTCAAGATTGGTGACGTCGGAGTTGGGGTTTCCGAACGTTTCGGCGTAGATTACCTTCGTGTTGGGCCTGATGGCCGCTTCAAGTGCCTCCAGATCGTTGACATTCAGAATGGTGTTGGAGATGCCCTGAGTTGTCAGCGTGTGTGTGATGAGGTTGAAGGAACCGCCATAGAGATTGTCGGCTGCGATGACGTGGTCTCCGTTCTGGAGCACGTTCTGGAGAGCGTAAGTGACTGCAGCTGCTCCTGAAGACACTGCAAGGGCTGCCACTCCGCCCTCGAGCGCTGCAATTCTCTCCTCGAACACAGCCTGTGTGGAATTGGTGAGACGGCCGTAGATGTTGCCGGGATCCCTGAGCCCGAACCTGTCGGCAGCGTGCTGGCTGTTGTGGAATACGTATGATGTTGTCTGATAGATAGGTACAGCCCTTGAATCGG
>SFPH01000222.1 GCA_004552115.1 Bacteroidales bacterium | reverse complement strand
CTGGGCATTTGCCGACATCTTCGGGGAGAACGGAAGGAGGCTTGGCGGACAGGCCGTCGTTCTGGACGGATTGAGGTCCGGAACAGGTTCCCTTTCCAGGCTCTCCTTTGAGTATAAGGCGGAATACCCTGATGCTGTGAGACTTCAGGTGTTCTTCTTCCGCAGCGGCAAGATGACTTCGTTCAGTCAGGAGTACCGTCGCAAGGCAGGAAGCAGGGATTTGCCTGTGGAGTGGACTTCGTTCGAGGACCGGACCGGACCTGCTTCGGTTACGAGAATCAGTCTGAGGACCAGCCCGGGGACAGAGGTGCTTGCCGCTGTTTTCGACAAGAGTTCCGAGACCATAGCTTCCAATTATTGGGGGGAGTTCAGACTTGAGGAATTCCATATTCCTGAGGTTTTCACCCAGTCCATTTGCGGAACCTGGGGCGATTATCCGATGGTGATCGGATATGGCAGGGCGTTGAGAACCAAGGGTATGATGAACGTGGCTATGTCCGAGGGGGCTGTGATGATGGATATGGCTGCGCCTGAGGCTGTCGAGGAAGAGGCTGTGGATGATGCTGATGAAGGCGGGGCTTTGCCGGAGGTGAGGCTCAGGGAAGATTTCTCCACGACATTGGCCTTCCTGCCATTCCTCAGGTCGGACGATGAGGGCAATGTCTCATTCGAGTTCAGGACTTCGGACAGGCTGTCCACTTTTATAGTGTCACTCTACGCTCATGACAGGCAGATGCGCAACAGGGCATTGCGCAGGGAGATGATGGTCACAATACCGCTCAAGGTCGCCCTCGTGCAGCCTGAGTATCTTTATGCGGGGGATGAGTGCGGGCTTTCCATTGCACTTTCGTCCAATCTGGAAATGCCCGTGTCCGGTACTCTGACATTGTCGTATGAGGGAAGAGGGGAGACTGTCAGCAGGAAAGTCAATGTCCCTGCCGGTTCTTCGGTCAATGAGATTTTCAGGCTCAATCCTGAGAATGCCGGAGAAATCGGCCTGAAGGCTGTGTTCGTCTCCGACTGCGGAAAATATTCGGACGGAATGGCGGTAAGCATTCCGGTACTTCCTGCCGTGGAGACTGTCAGGGAGGCGCATTCCGCCGTCCTTCTCGCCGGAATGGACAGGGACAGTCTTCTCAATTCCCTCCGCAATGCATTTGTCAATATGACTTCCATGGGGGCCGCCTGCAGGGAAATCAGCATCATTGACATGATCCGCGAGGCTGTCCCGTCACGTATCGAGCCTCTCGGCAGGGACGTGCTTTCGCTTACCGAGGCATTGTACGTCAGGCGTCTGGCCGAGTCCCTCGGGATCACGGCGGAGCGGGAAATGACGGATGAGAAATTGATGGAGGCCATTCTTGCCTGCCGCAATGCGGACGGCGGCTTCTCCTGGTTCGAGGGGATGCATTCCTCACCTGTTCTGACGGCGGTTGTGCTTGAGCGCTTTGCCAAGCTCCGTGACTCCGGCCATGCAATACCGGGTCTCGCCGCCACCGTGAAGTATCTGGATTCTGTCCAGTTCACGGGAGATGTGGCCGTACCGTACTGGAGGGGCGGAATCGATGACAGACAGTATATGCATGTCAGGTCAATGTGGCCTGAGGTGGAGTTCAAGGCTCCTTCGTTCAGGAATGAGGAGCAGAAGAAGAGATTCAAGTCTTTCAGGGAGGATGCGGCGGATTATCTGGTTCCTTCAAAGGCCCGTGGGCTGAACGGATATCTCTTCGGCAAGGTACGGAGGCTCAGCACGCTTATGAATCTCACGGCATCGCCCGAAGGCATTGACCTTGCCCATGGCTGGGGATTGTCCCGGCTCGCTGCGAGGAAGATTCGCAGATCGGCATCGGACGATGTGCTTTCGCTTCTGCAATACGCTGTGGATCACAAGGATGGCGGCATATATTATCCTAATCTCGTGATGCCTTTCAGAGGGCTTCTCGAGAGCGAGGCCTATGCTCATTCCATGCTCTGCGATCTGTTTACGGAATATGAGGCCTTGCACCCTGGTGCCGGAACCGGCCGCGTGGCTGACGGGATCAGAATCTGGCTCATGCTCCAGAAGGAGACCCAGCATTGGGATACCCAGCCTGAATTCGTGGATGCCGTGGCTTCCGTGATGGCCGGTGATGATGCGGTCAAGTCCACCTCCGTGCTTGTCCTTGAGAAGGCTGCCGAGATGCCGTTCCGGGATGTCAGGGCGGCAGGGAACGGATTCTCCATCAGCCGGAAGTTCTATAGGGAAACCGTTGTGCCGCAGTCAGGTGCCGCTACTGGCTCCAAGGACCGCAATGTTGTGGAACTCAAGGAGATAAAGGAAGGAGACAATGTCAAGGTCGGAGAGAAGATCATATCCGTCTGCACTATCCGCAATGATGAGAACCGCAGTTTCGTCAGAATCAATGTCCCGCGTCCGGCCGGCTTCCGTCCGGTGAACCAGCTTTCAGGGCATTGCGGCATCTCTGGACGAAGGTTGTGGTTCGCGCCTCAGGGCTACTGCAATGTCAAGGCTGCCTCTACCGAGTATTACTATGATTCTTATCCTGAGGAGAAGACGGAACTCCGCGAAGAGTATTTCGTGACC
>SFPH01000019.1 GCA_004552115.1 Bacteroidales bacterium | reverse complement strand
TCGGTTCCTTCCTCCTCGCCAGGGTCAATGACATCAAGTACTTCAGGTACAATATCATAGGGGCATTGGCAGTGCTGCTTCTCCTCTTCGTGATCAAGGGCACCGTCCCGATGCTCATTCTCATCGGGCTCATCGGATTCCTCTGCTCCAGTGTATTCTCCATCATCTACTCCGCCGCCCTCAAGGCAAGGCCGGAGAAGGCCAATGAAATCTCAGGCCTCCTGATAACCGGCGTTTCCGGCGGTGCAGTCATCCCGCCTCTGATGGGCGTTCTGGCCGACCTTACCGGAAGCCAGTCAGGTTCGCTCATAGTCATAGGCCTCTGCGTGCTCTATCTCGTATGGTGCGCTCTTGCATTGGGACGTAAAAAGGAAGCGTAAGGGCTACTCCCCCTTCGTCTTTATCATAATTGCGGAATTAAAACCTCGTTTTCTCACAAAAACGCGGTTTTAATTCCGCAATCTTAAATATTCGCAAAAATGAATTAATATCAGGAAGGCGGCCAGGAACTACTCCCCAGCCACCATTCTTGCTACATTCTCGATAAGGGAGGCACCGCTGGCCTGGGCACCCATCTGCACCGTAGCGCCCGGCTTTACGGCTGTGCCCCAGTAATAGTTGCAGTACATTGACGGATAATAGGTTCTGTCAAGATTCCTGTCCAGGGCTTCGGCATTCTGAAGCAGTTTTTCCTTAACTGCCCGGGCGATGGATGCATCGGCGTCAGAGTCAAGCACAAAGTTCACGGCATAAGGCACGAAAACGGCCTTGAATATGCTCTGGTCCATGTTCTCGCCTTCGCTTCTGAGAAGGCCGCTGTCAGTGGTCCTGTTGCCGGTAAGGCAATATTTGAGCACCTGCCCGGCCTTGCTCATATAAGAGCGCTCACCGGTAATGTGATAGAGGATCCTGGAAGCCTCGGCGAAGGTTCCCTGCGTGTAGGAAAGAGGCGGTTCCTCCACCCTGTCCTCATCAGGCATGTTATTGATATTGAAATCATAAAGAGCCTTGGCATTGTCAAGGTATTTCGCTTCATTGAACCTCCGGTAAAGAAGGGCGGCTACAAGGCAGGACGGCACATTGGTGCAGGCATTGAACTTCGTCTTGTCCTCTTCATGGTTGGTCCATGGGAGGCATACGCCCCTGTCGCACCGGGTCGAGCGGGTCCATATGTAATTGTCATAGATATCCCTGGCCGTGGACGCATATTTCTCCACACCGGTAAACTCGGTCATTCTCAGGAGAGTAAGACATATCCAGGCCATGTCGTCCGTCCAGTCGTTGAAGAATCCGCCATACTCCCCCTCGCTCTCCCGGGAGTTGTTGTAATTGTTGGCGTCATTATCGTACCACTTCTCGATATAGCCGAGATATTTTCCCGCAAGGGCGGAATCCTCATCCTTTATCCTGGCGTAAGAATAAAGAAGGACATCGAGGGCATGGGCCTGCTGCCAGTAAATGTAAGTACTGCCGTGCTCCACGTCCCGCGGCGAAGACCAGAAGGTGCCGGTCGTCACATCGAGATAGTTCGTCACAAGAACATTTGTACAGGAGTCGGCCAATGCCGCCCAACGCTCGGACGCCGGGACAACCGGCTGATTGTCATCGCCTCCGGAAGGCTTGTTCCCTCCATCCCATTCCTCTACGCCGCCGTTTCCGCAGGAAGCCAGAGCGAGGGAGAATACAGTCAGAATTGTAAGAAATCTATGCATAGTGTTATGAAATTATCTTGAAACTGCAGGCTTGGAATCTGACCAGATATCAGAAGGCTCCTCCCCCATCCTGAGGACAAGTTCTCCCCCATTGTAAACATCACTGCGATAAAGCCAGCACTGATCAAGAGGCTTGCCGTTGAAAGCAGCGGACTGCACATAATACGCCTTGTCCGAATTGTTCTCTGTCCTGATGGTAAACGTCCTGCCTCCGGCATTCATACGGCCCATCCTTATCCTGATCTCGTCGAACTGAGGACTTCCGATCTGATAGGTCGGCTCGCTGCAGGCTCCTCCCTGGACATCGAAAAGTCCCATAGCCGACAACACATACCACGAACCGAGCTGTCCCTGGTCCTCATCCTGGCCGTAGCCGTAGCCGTGCTCCCCGTCCGTACCGTAGAATTCATCGCAGATAAGCCTCGTCCATTTCTGGGTAAGACAAGGTTTGCCGGAGAAGTTGAAGAGCCATGGAATGTGAAGGCTAGGCTGATTGCCGTGATTGTAAGGGCTGCGAAGTCCGGAGAATGCATAGGCCACCTTTCCGCCGCCGAAAATGCTCTTGCGGGCCTCGGTGAAAATGCTGTCCAGCCTGTTGTTGAACGCTTCCCGACCCATCCTTGCAATGAGAGAGTCAGGATTCTGAGGCACATAGTAGGTATATTGCATGGCATTGCCCTCCTGGAAACCCCTCCAGGACTCATACGGATCGAAGTTGTCAATCCAGCTTCCGTCCTTCAGTCTCGGACGGACAAGCTTGAGGTCATCGTCGAAAACCTTGGCCCAGCCGTCAGAGAGTTCCATAAGCAGCCTGTAGTCATCCTCCTTGCCAAGCTGCTTGGCCAGCTGTGCTGTGGCGTATGCACTGAAACCGTACTCCATTGTATGCGATATGGAGAATGTCGCACCCTCCTCATTGGCCACAAAGCCCGGCTCATCTGTATATGGCACATAACCCTTCTCCACAAACTGGCGCACATCCATCTTTCCTGCGCCCTCTATACGGCCACGCCATTCAAGATTGTCCTTCCGTGCCGCCTCGTACATCTTTTCAATGTCATAGTTGCGGATTCCGCTATTGTATGCACCCGCAAGGGCTATGCTGACCATGTTGGTCCCGACTCCGGAGACATACTTGCTGCAGGCTATTCCGTCACCCAGCCATCCTGCATCCTGATATACCAGAAGCTGGCTGGCGCACCAGTCATTGTAATATTCAGGGTAGGCGAGTGCCCAGAGAGGGGTGAGGTTCCAGTAGCCGCCCCAGATTGCATCTGTATTGTAATGATTGTGAACCGGTTTTCCGTCCTTTCCGAGAGGAATGTTTCCTATTGTACCGTCATTCTTCGGATAGGCTCCGTTCACATCGCTTGCAAGCCCGCGGCCGAGAAGGCAATGGTAAAGACCCGTATAGAACTTGATTCTGCTTGCCTCGCTGCCCCCGCTTACCTCGATGCGGCTGAGCTGCTCGGCCCATTCTGCAGTAGCGAGCCTGCGGGCCTTGTCGAAATCAAGTTTCTCAGCCTCAGCAAGATAATTGAGCTTCGCATTATCCACGGAAGTATAGGAGAGGCCCAGTTTCACCTCGATCTGCTCACCCTCCTCCGTATCGTAGTCAAGCACCAGCACGGCACCGGGACCGGAAACCGAATCGCCCGGCCTGATTTCCGAGCCATAGTATTGGAAGCCTCCGGCAGACACCGGCTCCTTGCTGAGTTCAGCATAGAAATACATGCAGACTGTTGCTCCGGCCTGATACTTCTTGACATATTCCGGTTCTGTCACGATATAGCCTGACACGGTACGGCCTTCAACCCTGGCGTATGAATCCTTCACATTGCCGCTTTCCCCCTGACGGTTGCCGACATTGAAAATTATATGTGACTTGCCTGCCGGGAAGGTATAACGCTGGAAGCCGACCCGCTTTGTGGCAGTGAGTTCGGCACGGATTCCGTAATCTTTCAGAATGACCGAATAGTATCCCGGAGCGGCATGTTCATCAGCCTTGTCGAATGTGGAACGCCAGCCGTCCTGCGGGTTCTCAAGCCTGGCGGGAGTCGTTTTCACATCCCCGCTTGCAGGCATCAGGGAAAGGCCGCCGACCTGAAACTCATGGAAGCATGGGAATCCGTCTATGGATGTGTGTCCATCCTCGTATCCGACGGCTTCCCAGCCGCTTGCATTTCCATATGTACCATTCGTGGATGCTCCCAGCTTGGCCATTCCGAATGGCATTGAAGCCGGGGTATATACAAACCACCGGCTGTGTACAGTGCCGATGTTCGGATTGACATATCCGAGAATCTCGCTGCTCCTGTCAGTCCGGCAGGAAACAATTGCGGAAGCCCCGAGAATGACCGGGACAAAATATTTCAATATCGATTTCATATAAGTCAATTTTTCAATTCTCCTCTAATTATG
This sequence comes from Bacteroidales bacterium, assembly GCA_004552115.1. Next base: position 31,097 of record SFPH01000019.1, on the reverse strand, counting down.
GCCGCACGGACCATGAATTCAGCCACGCATGAAGCATCCAGAAGCCATTTCGGCTTGTCCTTGCCTTCCTTTCCGAGCCAATCTGCGCCAATCAGCCCATTCGCATCCCTGGCATTGTCCCAGGCATAGTCCAGAGCCTTTATGAAAATGTCGGCGTACGTCGTATCGCCCGTAATCTCCCACACTGCCTGATAGCCCCTGAACAGGACGACGTCAAACCACGGGATATTGTCCGTATAAGGAATCCCCTCCTCTGAATAATGGAAGAAATACTCTGCAGACCCCTTGCAGAGCCTGATGGCATCGTCAAGATACTTCTGCTCTCCTGTAACTTTGTACAGATAGGCGGCGGCCTGGATGAAGGTTCCGGAATTGTAGGTGTAAGGATCGAACTGGGCGCATCCCTCCCCTTCAGTAAGCCAAGAATTCACGATGATGTCATGCTCCTGATTGTACAGGTATTTCCTCATCCATCTGTAGAAGCGCTTACCTGTCTCGAGATAGTACGAGTCTCCGGTCGCTTCGTGAAGTTTCATTGCAAGGACAAGAGCCTTGCCGTTGGCGCAGGCAGGTTTCTGGTCCTTCTTGCCCTCAACCCACGGGACCCCGCCCTCGAATCTGTCATCCCAGCCGCTGATAATGAATGAAAATATCTGCTTGGCTTTCTCAAGATGTGCAGGATTCTTCGTGACCGTCCAGCTGTCGATATAGTCAATGCCTACAAGCCCGTTGTCATCGTAATACCTGTCAACCCTGTCAAACCGGGCAGGATAAGCCTGATAGGCGAAAGGAACTCTGGTAGTGTCGTAATACTGTTCCTCAGCCACTATCATGGAGTCCAGATATGGCCTGTATTTCTCAGGATCCATCTTCGCCATGAGTACGGCAGACGAGAACATGCCACTCATTGGCCACAGATAGCTTGATTCCTGAGCCTGATGCACGCCATCGTCGAAATATGTCAAGTCAGGGGTATAGGAATGTATGGAATACTCCGAGAAAAGTCCGTATTCCGGTATCCTGAAGCATTTCCAGGCATTTTCGAAAGCCTCCCTGGCCTGCGACAGATATTTGCCTTCAGGCGCAGTCTTCCCGCAAGATATGGCAACCAGCAATGCTGCCGTCAGATACAATGTCCTTTTCATTTCCGTTCTCCTTTGTACAATGCGACAGTTGCCAGCGATTCCAGTGCGGCGGCCTGCATCAACAGGCTCTTGTCCCTGTCAGGATTGACATTCTTTCCAGTCCAGTCCTCGTGGAAAAGGCCATTGTCCATCCTGCCGTGCTCCCAGGCATATTCAAGATTGGTAATGAACACATCTATGTATGTCCTGCAGGCAGGATATTCAGGTTCCAGTTCGATGAAAGCCTTCACAAGCTGGATTGTGAACCACGGATCGTTGGTCGGGTAACAGAGTGCGAGCCCGTTCCGGCTCTTCACGAAATAATTGTAAGCCCCGTCTGCGGTAGCCTTGGCCTGATTGAGATAGGACATATCCCCGGTAGCCTTGTAAAGTCTGAGCCCGGCCGCAATCATAGCACCGCTGTTGTATGTCCACTTGGTGGTATTGATCACGCCGTCAGCCCCTTTGCTGTTCCAATAGACATTGTCGGAAGGATCGCGAAGATTGTCATAAAGCCAGGTGTAGAGGGTTCTGGCGAAATCCAGGATGCCGGTTTTCTCGGACTGTGGACATACCTCGTAATAGCTCATCAGGAACCAGGCGGCAAAGCCGTTTGCGCAGCAAGGTTTGTTCGAGCTGTCGTTTCCGGGCACGTTCTTATAGCTCTCATTCCACCAGAGTGCCCGGCCCATGGTATCGTCCAGGCCCGAGTTGAGGAAACGGACTATCTGGGCGCAGCGGTCCAGATACTTTGTATCCGAGGTCTGCCTGAAAGCCTCGACAAGCTCAATGCCGACAATGGAGTTGTCATCGTAGAATCTGTCCCCGCCTCCGTTGACGCCGTCAGTTGATGAGCCGTATCCGCCTGTTGCAACGACTCCGGAAGGCCTGTAGTATTTCTGAAAGTTTTCCACAGCAGAGACATAATCGACATCATATCCAAGCCTGTTAAGTGCCGCAAGGCCTGAAACAATGCCGTCGTATGGCCAGAGGAATGACGCAGCCCCGTCTCCGGAGGCCTTCGGGCTGTTCTCATTGAAAAGGCCCGCAGCCGATCCGCTGCGTATATAGTATGCGGACAATATGGCGGAATATGTATCAAAGGCCCTTTCGTGCCAGCATACCTCAGCAGCAGGCTTGTCCGTGCCATTTCCGTTTCCGTTGCCCCCATTCCACTCTTCGACCCCGCTGTCGCAGGATGAAAATGCGGCAATGGCGGCAATGAATACGGCGAACTGTCTCAAAATTCGGTTTTTCATCGCTTAATAGTCATAGTCCGCCCCGGCACACAGTAATGCAGGGGCGGACAGCAAATATAATGATTATTTCTTGGTTACAGTCTGAGTCATGACACCGTTGTCATCGGCATTGATGGTGATTTCCACATCGCTGTCCTTCATCGAGCTGGCGAATTTCCAGAGATGATCCCACTGGCCACCCTTGTCAAACTCACCGATCTGCCAGAAGTCATCACCGTAGTTGCTTGGATTGTCAGGTCTCTGATCCCAGGCACTGTCAAGCCTGCCCCAGCATTTTTCAACTCCGTCAATCGTGACGATGTAGCGATAGCGTTCCTCTTCCCAGCTCAGCCAATCGAAGTCTCCCGGCTGGAAGAAGGTGATGTGGCCGCTGCCCCTGAAAATGCCGTTGCCACCGTATGTGAAAGTGATGAAGGCATTCTGATCGGCTCCCCATACAGCCTGAAGGCTGGTGATGTGCTCGACTTTTACAGTACAGTTTACGAAATCCACGACAATCCTGTCGGCAAGGCTCTCAGCCGCAGTGACGGCCGTAGTTCCGTCACCCTGGAGAAGACCGCTGTCAGTACCCGCGAAATATTTCTTGGAGCCGGAAGTGAAATAGACCTCTCCGTCTGAGAGTTTGGTTACAACCTCGAACACTCCGTCGCCGGTCTTCCTGAATGCCCTGACAGACTCTGCGCCCGTTCCCTCAAGGGTAAGGTCGGCAGGAGCCACAGTAGGAGGAACAGGATCAGCGGAAGCCTTCTGGAACGAGTGGGTCATCGTATTGGTATTGATGGTCACGGTAGCGGTGCTCTCATCGAGTTCGCTGGCCATCTTCCAGGCGTGGTTCCACTGGTCATTGGTGAAGTTGTATGAGAACTCGCCGAGATTCCAGAATGCAGGATCCACTGTTTCAGGATTGTCAGGACGGTTCTCGCCACTGACGCTGTCCAGTCTTCCCCAACAGGTGCTTTCGCCATTCACTGTCAGAGTGAAGTAGTATCTTTCCTCCATCCAGCTTACATATGCAGGAGTACCTGGTCTGTCCGGGCCGAGGAACACAATCTCACCTTCTCCGGCGTACTTGCCGAGGCCCTGATATGAGAGCTGGATGAGAGGTTCCTTGTCGGCAGTCGCCGCAAATCTGAGATCCACGGTAGCGCTTATCCGGTCGAATGTCACCTTCTTGGAAGCGAAGTCGACAATAATTCTTGTCACACCCTCGGATGCCTCCACGGCAGTCTTTGGAGAGCCGATGAACAGGCCATTCTCCTTGTCGGCGAAATACTTGGTGCCGTCACCGTCAACGAAGCTGACATTTCCCTTGTTCAGTTTATTGTAGATGACGAATTTGTCTCCATCCTTCATCATAGCCTGACCCTGGGCCTCAGCGGCGTCGCCATTGAGGAAGAGTTCGGCAGGAGTGACGGCAGGCTGCTCGTAGGATATTGCCCCGCCGCTGTATGAATGGGTCATGTGGTTGTCCTTGTTCGTATTGATCACGAATGTGACGTGGCACATGTCGAAGGCGTGGTCCATCTTCCAGAGATTGTTCCACTGCTCCCAAGGATTCTCGACGATGTAGAAGAATGACTCGGTTCCGTCAGGAGTATAGGCGCCGCTTCCGAATGTGGAGCCCCAGCATACCTCCTTGCCTTCAACCTCGGCGATGAAATAGTACCTTTCCTCAACCCATGAGCACCAGTCAGGTGTTCCTTCACGGCCCGGACCGAGGAATACCACGTCGCCGTCGCCGGTGAAGTCTCCATTCCCGACATATTCAAGGACTGCGATGTCTGCATAGTTGGCACCCCAGATGGCCCTTACGTTCTTGCGCCCTTACGTTCTTGCCGATTTCCTCAACCTTGAAGTTGAGAGTGTTGAAGTTGACGGTAATTCTGGCAAGGCCTGTCGAAGGAGCGTCGGCGACATTGTATGAGCCTTCACCTTCAGCAAGTTTTCCCGTCTCGTCAGCGAAGAATGTAAATCCGCCGTCCTTCTCCGAAGTGAACTTGACCGAGCCGGCTCCAAGCTCAGTGTAGATGACGAAGAGACCTTCCTCCTCCATTCTGAATTCCTGTCCGGCCTCAAGTGCAGCGGAACCTGCAACATAAAGATGCTCCGGAATATTGTCAATGCCTTCTCCGCGCACGACGCTGAGGCTTGCATATCCGTCGAAAGTCTTTGTGACTCCACCCCTGGACGCTGTCACGGTCCAGATGAAGCTTCCGGTCTCGTTCGGCTTCACTCCGGCCTTGCGGGCGAGAGTATTGAGCTGGGCGTGAGTCAGAGTCAGAGTGTTCTTCGCTCCGAGGTCGCTCGGCATTGTGGCAAGAGGCTCGGAGAAGTCTCCGCCCGTCTTGTCAAAGAGGACGTTGTAGAGCAGAACGCCTCCGTCTGCAGCTCCGCCTCCATTCCAGGAGAGGACTACAGTCTTGGATGAAGTGACATCCAGAATCACATTGGAAGGAGAATCCAGCTCGACAGGCATTGAGAAGTCCGTATTGAGCTCATATTTCTGGCAGCCTGCGGCAATGCCGAGCACAGCTGCTGCTATGAATAATATTTTCTTTTTCATCTTTATTACCAATTAGGGTTCTGGTCGAGATTCTTGTTGAGGTCCCTGTCTTTCTGAGGGATAGGCCAGAGATAGTGCTTGGCGGAATCAAACGCCCTCTTCTCCACAATCACATAACCGTTGTCAGCGCCGACTGCGGCACCGGTGTAAAGCCCGTGAACATTGCCGTTGAGAACCTTCTCCGCGATTTTCCACCTGATGATGTCCTTATATCTGTGGCCTTCGAACGCAAGTTCGCATCTGCGCTCGTTCCTGATGACCTCGACATTGTCAGCAGTGGAATCATACTCGAGAGCCGAACTTGCGGTAAAGCCCGCGCGGCTGCGGATGAGACCTACCGTATTGTCCCAGACAGTACTGTTGAGGGTACCGCTCTCAGCATGAGCCTCCGCATTCATGAGGAGAACGTCAGCATAGCGGAAGACGATGATGTTCAAGCTTGAATTGAGCGTGAGCCTGTATTTGGGATCCCACCATTTCTTGAAATAGTATCCCGTAGGGGTAACGTCGGAAGTAGTGCCGTACGCATCGCGGCTTTCAGGATTCTCACAGTCGATAACATTGTCGCTTCCGTCCGCCAGTCTGTAGGAATTGCCGGTATAGATGATGGTGGCTGCAAGACGAGGGTCGCGGTCGGCATAAGGATTCGACTTGTCGTAGCCGGAGCCGGCGTCAGAAATCTTTTTTCCGTTCAGCATGATGTAGCTGTCCACAAGTTCCTGGGTAGGAGCTATGTTGCAATAACCTCCCATGGACGGTGGAATGAAACCGGCATCCCTCATGCTCCATTCGCGGAGAACCGGAGAGTACTGCACGTCGAGAATCACCTCGGAATTGTATTCATTGTCAATGTTGAACACATCCGCATATGAGCCGGTGAGGGAATATACCCTGGAGTCCATGATTTCCTGGGTGAGTCTCTTCACCTCTGCCCAATCTCCGTCGAAGAGATGAACCTTCGCGAGAATCATCTTTGCGGCTCCTGAGGTGATCCTTCCCCTCTCCCCTGCCGGATATGACTCCGGAAGGTCGCCTATGGCGTCCTCAAGCATCCTGACCACATTGCCCTTGACAGTCTCGCGGGCGGTCCTGGAGATGCTCTCGCTTTCAGCCACGGTAAGCACGGCGTCAGTATATGGGACAGAGCCGAATTTCGTATAGAGTTCGTAATAGAACAAGGACTTCAGGGTCTTGCACTCGGCAATGTACCTTGCCTTGAGATCGGAGGCGAGTCCCGGAACCTTGTCGATATTGTTCAGGAGCTCATTGCAGAGCCTGATGCTTGCATAGTAATGATCCCAGATACTCTTCACGTATGAATTGTCTGTACTCAGGGAGCCGTTTGCAATCGGCTGGGTCGTACCCAGACCCTTGACATAGGCATTGTCGCTTGCACCCTCGGATGAAATGATTTCGGATGCGCTGTACATCGATGCATAGCAGCTGTTCAGGACAGCCTCGGCGGCATCTTCATTCCCGGTCCAGTATGTCAGGTCAGTTTCCCTGTCGTATGGAGCAGTGTCCAGTCCAATGCAGGAAGACGCAGCGAACAGGATGCCTGCAAATGTTGTAAATGCAAATAATTTCCTTTTCATATTTCCAGTCTCCTACAATTAAAATTTAACATTAAGGCCTACTGAATAAACTCTGGCCACAGGATAGGCTCGTCCCGAACCGTCAGCATTGTACTCAGGATCCCATCCTCCCTTCATATTCGAGAACACGAAAGGATTCTCGCAGGTCAGATACACCTGAAGTCCCTTGAAGCGGATCTTGCTCAGCATCGCCTCAGGGAAGCTGTAACCGATCTGGAGGTTCTTGATTCTGAGGTAGGCTGCGTTCTGGATCCAGTAATCGGACTTGGTTGCATTGTTGGTGGACTCTGTACCCATTGTGAGGCGAGGATATGAGGCATCCCTGTTCTCAGGAGTCCATCTGTCCACGTGGAAGTCGAGAACCGGGCCCTCGTTGTTGTTGTGGAAAGCCTCCACCGACTCGCCGCGCATCCAGCGGCTTCTCTTGCCCACGCCCTGGAGGAACATCGAGAAGTAGAATCCCTTGACCTCGAGGCCGTAGTTGAAACCGAAGGTATAGCGAGGGAAGTCATTGCCCACCACGAAACGGTCATCATCGTCAATCTTGCCGTCACCGTTCTTGTCAATGTACTTGATGTCGCCCGCCTTTGGCACAACGCCTACGAGGTGAGGACTGTTTGCAGCCTCCTCGTCGCTCTGGAAGAGTCCGTCGCTGCGGAGAGTGTAGTATGACCAGAGCGGGTAGCCCTCCTTGATGATGGTGGTCACGTCATAACCATAGTGGAGCTCGTTGCCCCTGGTGTCGAGAACCTTGTTCCACCTTGTTCCAGCTGTCGGATACGTTTCCGGAAATATTGTGATTTACGATGCCTGTCTTGAAATTGTAATTGAGAGCGAGCTCCCATCCCTGGGTCCTCACCTCGGCGGCATTGGATACCGGCGAACCGTTTCCGAAAATTCCCGGAACGGAGAGGTTCACGAGGATGTCCTTCGTCCTGTTGTTGAAGTAGTCGAACGAAAGCGTGAGCCTGTCGCTCAGCACGCCGAAATCAAGTCCGATATTGCCCATCATGGTGGTCTCCCACTTGATTCCCGGGTTTGCGGAAGAGAAGCCGGCAGTAGGTACGGAATTGTCGTCGAACACCATTCCCTGGCTGACGGATACCGACTGGAGATACTGGTATGCACCGATGCGGTTATTTCCTACAAGACCCCAGGAACCCCTGAGCTTGAGTGATGACACGTAAGGACGGATATTGTCCCAGAAACTTTCCTGGGAGATTCTCCAGCCTGCTGAAAGTGAAGGGAACAGACCGGAACGGTTGCCCTTTGCAAAATAAGATGAATAGTCGTTTCTGAGGTTGAACTCGAGAAGGTACTTCTCCGCGTAATTGTAGTTCACCCTGGCGAAGAATGAGTAGAGAGACCAGTCCGAAGCTCCGCTGTAATTCGATATCGGGAGCTTGTCGGTACCGTTGATATTGCCAACCATCACGTCGAAGTCATGATTGTCAGTCACGCGGGTTGTGCCGAAATAGTTGGCATGCTCACCCTCATATCCGTATCCGGCAAGAACTCCGAGCGTATGGCGCTCCTTGATGACGGTATTGTAGGACAGCATCGCCGTAGCCGTATATTTCGTATTGCGGTTGAATGACTCGCTGATATGGTTCTCCTTGTCTCCGGAGAGAGGATTGTCCGAAGCCATCCTGTTCTCGTGGGTATTGTTGTTGAGATAACGGGCGCCGCCTGAGAATGAGAGCTTGAGGCCCTTGATAATCTGCCAGTCGGCGGAAATGGTACCGCTCATGTCGTCATTCACGCTCCTCCTGTATCCACCGGTCTCAAGCCTCTCGAGAGAGTTGGAGTTGGAGCCGGAAGGATAGTTGTAGGTTCCGTCAGGATTCTTGATTTCATAGATGGCAGGCATACGGTTGCACATCTCGATAATCCATTCTGTCCAGTATGCGTGATCCTTGATATTGTTCCTTGTGAACTGGGAAGTGAGGCTGACAGTGAAGTTCTTTGTCATCTTGTGGCTCACGTTCAATCTGGCATTGTACCTGTCATATCCGTAGTTTGGACCCTGGAAGAGAGAATTCTGCTTGAGGTATCCAACTGAGCCCATATAGGAAAGGTTTCCGTTTCCGCCGGTGACGGAAACGTTGTGGGACTGCTGGGACGCCTTGTCCTTGTATATTTCCTCAATCCACTTGCAGTTGGTTCCGCCATTCCTGAAGTCTGCAATCTGCTCGGCACTGAACTTTGCAGAACGTCCGGAATTGACCGCAGCCTCGTTGTAGAGCTCAGCATAAATCCATGAGTCCACTACAGTAGGCAGTTTCGTAGCCTGCTGGAGGCCGTATGTCATATTGTAGCTGACCTCCACCTTTCCGTCGCTACCCTTCTTGGTGGTAACGAGGATGACGCCGTTGGAAGCCCTGGAGCCGTAAATCGCAGTCGAGGATGCGTCCTTCAGGACTGAAATCTGCTCGATATCGTTAGGGTTAAGGTTCGCGAGCGAGCCCTCGATTCCGTCAATGATGACGAGAGGGTCGTTGTTGTTCATAGTGTTGTATCCGCGGATATTGATGGACGGAGCACCGCCCGGAGTGGATGAGCCCTGCTGTATTACGAGGCCCGGAGTCGTACCCTGAAGGCCCTCAAGAACATTGGCGATAGGCTTTCCTTCAATTTCCTCGGTGGAGACGCTTGCGACGGCACCTGTCAGGTTCACCTTCTTCTGCACACCGTAACCTACGACAACCGCATCAGCGAGGTTGAGTGCCTCTTCATTGATGGAGACATTGATTACAGTGCGGCCGTCCACGGCTACTTCTTCAGCAGTGTATCCGATGGCGGAAAACACAAGAATGGCATCAGGCCTTACGGCAATGCTGTAGTTTCCGTCCATGTCGGCTACAGTACCGCTGTTTGTTCCCTTGACCATTACGGACGCGCCGATAACGCCATCGCCGCCACAGGTCACCTTACCTGTGACTTTAATGGTACCGGGCTGGGCAAGAGCCGGCAACACCGCCCCTGCGCAGATGAAGAATGCCACAGCGGCCAGAAATCTCATGGAGAGATTTCCAAGGCGGTGGAATAGTTCATTTAGTTTTAACGAGTTCATAATAAATAGTTATTAGTTGATTTAGATTATCGACAGAATATGACGATTTTGAAGTTTTCAGTTCAAGTCAGGAAGCAGCAGGCGTCTGTTATTTCATAAAGGCCTTTATCATCATTATCCGTTCCCCGGAGTCATTCACGATCCTGTATGATCCCGCAGCAGCGGATATCACCAGGGACTCGGCATATGTAAGTTCGAATGTCATCCCGCCTTCAGTAATGACCTTGGCGGACTTGCCCTCGACAAGATTGAGAGCGTGGCATTTGCCTTCGGTCTTCACTTCCACCTCAGTATCAACCACATAGCGATGCACATCGTAGGAATGGTTGGCGTGTGTAGGAAGATGCCAGAGCTCCCAGCCGTCACCCTTTTCAATAAGATAAGGATGGGAGACGAACTCCTCGGAAATGCGTTTGCCCTTGCGGTCGAAATACAGGTTTTCCATCGCTCTCCTGATGTTCAGCGGCCTCGGACGCCCATCCAGGTCGAGGGCCATCCAGTCGTACATCTTGAATGTGAAGATGTACGGAGTCGTGCTGATTTCCAGGACCAGGTTGTTGCGTCCCGAGCTGTGGAGGGTTCCTGGAGGAATCAGGTACAGACCGTGCTTCACGGCCGGTTCGGCATTGATGTACTTCGGAACGTCGAGCGGAGTGGCAGTCTCGTGGCTGCGTGTCAGGGCCGCCTCGAATTCTTCAGGGACAATGTCGTCCTTGAATCCGAGATAGACCTCGGCCCCCGGCTTGTGGTCGAGGATATAGTAGGTTTCCTCCTGAGTGAGCACCTCTCCGAAGTTCTTCTGTATGTATTCCCTGCGCGGATGACATTGTATTGAAAGATTGCCTCCGTCGAAATTGTCAAGATAGTCAAGACGGATCGGGAACTCGTCGCCATACTCGCGGTAGCAATCGTCTCCCACAACATCCCGGCCGGCCTCGTACATTATGGAATCGAACGAAAGCTCAAGCATCTTGTCACCGCCGCTGAGGATAATTCCGTTCTCCGGCACAATCAGTTCGAATGACCAGGCATAGTTGGGCACATCCTGAGGCAGATCTCCGATGAACTCCTTGATGCGCTGTCCTCCCCAGGCTCCCGGCTCGAACCATGGTCGTACCCTGAAGCCGTTCCGGGCAAGCCTGTCCAGTCCGGCGCGGACCACATCGCCTTCCGCCCAGGTAATCTCCGTCTCGCGCTGTGCATCCACAAAAATGTCAATTTCAGGCATCAATGCCTTCTTGTGCCTGTTGAGAACGACCCAGTCAATGAAGTAGAAGCGCTTGTACATCTTCTTCGGAGCATCCGGGGCAGCCGCGCCGAGATTTCTCACGCTGCCCGCCCTCGAACGGAACTGGATCTCGTTCTTCGGGATATCCAGATAAATCAATGTCCCCTCCCATCCGGCGAGAGAAGCACCGATTCCGTAAATGATATTGAGCGGAGCCGAAGCATCGGCCTTTATGGATGCAAGCTTGTCCCCATCAAAGAAATCCTTGAGCTCAAGGCTTGCCCTGTAACCGAAAAGAGGGTCATCACCGCCAAGGAACGGTTCTATCATCTTATCTATCTCCGCAGGACTCTTCAGGGCCGAATCCACGCTCCACCAGAGGGCAGTCTTCCCGACGGCCGAAAGCGCTTCGTTAAGGCTTGATACGAATTCATCAAACCTTACTCCGACATATCCGTCAACAATAACCGTCCCGCGTTCCGGAATCCGGGCGGCAAGTTCGCTGAAATCCGATGAGACAGTCCCGTCGCCGAGATCGTGGACCGGATATATGTCGTAGTCCAGCGCTCCCGGCTTTTTCCTGCTCACCGGCATGAGATACTGAGTTGTCTTTCTGATTTTTGACATAATATATTCTAATTGATTCATATTCAGACAAACAATGATGCCGCACCGATCATTGCGGACTTGTCCAGAAGGCCTGAGACTCTGACCTCCGCGCCGGGAACCATTGCCCGTAGCCGCTCATCCAGAGGTTCCGCAAAAAGATGGTAAGCCCGTGAGATATTGCCTCCAATTACAAGAGTCCTTCCCCCGAACTTCCTGAGAACCGGGCCTGCAAACGCAGCCAGACGCTCCCCGTATTCACGGAAAAGGACACGGGCGGATTCATCAGTGTCATATCTTTCAGCCACTTCCCTGGCTCCCGCCACCTGCAGTCCGGAAAGTTCACGATAGCGCTTCACAATCCATCTTGTAGAGAATGCTTCGTCTGCGATTCCATCTTCGAATGGAAGACAATAGACCCATCCGTTTTCAGGCACGTCAGGAGAGTCCACGACAAGTTTCCGCTCCGACACAAATCCGGAGCCGACTCCTGTTCCGAGCGTCAGGGCAAGCACTTTGGCAGAATCCGCCGCAGCTCCGTAGAGGGCCTCGCCGAGGGCAAATGCCGAAGCGTCATTGACGAATCTCATCTGCACGTCGCCTGCCTCTGAAAACAGGACAGAACGCATTGTCTCAGCCACGCCGAGTCCATAAACGCTTTCATATTTCCCGACTCCGCTTATAAGGGATATGCCCCGGACATAGTCGAACGGCCCAGGGAAGGCAAATCCCACGCGGCTGACCTTTCCCCCGAAGCCTGATATTGACCGTCTAACATTTTCCGCCCAGGCATTCACGACCTCCACGGCCCCGGCAGAACTGTCAACCGGAGTGGTCACCGGCTCTGAACAGATACTGCCGTCCTCAATGTCAACTACGGCAGAACACACATGAGATCCACCGACATCGACACCTACCACATAATTATCCTTCATGATTACATTCATCTTTAAACAAAATCGATGCATGTATGAACATTTAATCCGACGCAAATATAAATAAATTTTTTGATATACAATAGCAGATATATAAAAACGTTACATTTATCGCTCTTGCAACCATTTATTCCACTTGCTTCATTACGGAATTTCGTTTACTTTGTACCACATTGTTTAGACATACACAGATGACGATAAAGATTCTATCAACTCTGCTGATTGCCACGACACTGGCGTCAGATGCCTTTACAAAGGATATTGCCACCTTGTGGACAATAGGCGAAAAAGACGGCCGCGGTGACAAGTTCGTGATCAAGGCCCGCAATGCATCCAGGAAGAACATCTACGTTCAGAGCGCCGTTCTCAACGGCAAAAGACTTGACGGATTCACGTTCCCGGCTTCGGAGCTGCTGAAGGGAGGAGAGGGCGTGCTTGAGATGGGGCCGGAGCCTAAGAAATGACAGAACACAAAAAAATCGGGCCGGGGTAACCGGTCCGATTTTGTATCATATCCGAGCGAAGGAATTAGTCGCTCAAAGAGAACCTCTTGAATGAGAGAACCTTTGCATCCTTGTCAGAAGCCTGGATGTAACCGAGAACTGACACCTTGTTGTCCCAGATGTAGTCCTGATCCTCGAGGGTCTGCTCCTTGAAGAACTTCTTGAGCTTGCCCTTTGCGATGTTCTCGAGCATAGCATCAGGCTTGCCGGCCATCTTCGGATCCTCAGCGATCTGCTGCTTGTACATTGCGAGCTCCTTCTCTACAGTCTCCTTAGGGCAGTCTGCCTCGGAAACTGAAACAGGGTGCATTGAGGTAACCTGCATTGCTACGTTCTTGCCTACCTCCTCGGAAACTTCCTTGTTGAAAGCAACGATGGAAGCCACCTTGGAATTGTTGTGAACATACTGTGCAATGTATGGAGCCTCGAGGGTAGAATAATATGCAAGCACGTGCTTCTCGCCGGTCTTGCCGGTCTGGGCGGAAATCTCCTCCTCTACAGTATGGCCGTTTGGCATCTGAACTGCCTTGAGTGCCTCAGCGTCAGCCGGGAAGGCTGCGATGGCCGCGTCAGCGATACCATTGGCGAGAGCCTTGAAGTCAGGAGTAGCCGATACGAAGTCAGTCTCGCATCCAAGGCAAACGATGATGGCCTTGCCACCATTGATGCGGACGAGGACAGCTCCCTCGGTTGTCTCGCGGTCAGCCCTCTTGGCTGCAACGAGCTTACCCTTCTCGCGGATGATGTCCACTGCCTTCTCGAAATCGCCTTCTGCCTCGGTAAGGGCATTCTTGCAATCCATCATTCCGGCGCTGGTCATCTTGCGCAATTTCATTACGTCAGCTGCTGTAATCTGCATAATCTTCAAAGTTTAATATTATTCTGCATTCTCGTCAGCGGCAGCCTCAACCGGTGCCTCTGCCTTTGGAGCCTCCTCTGCGGCCTCATCGGCCTTGGCGGCCTTGCGAGGACGGAGCTTCTTTGCTGCCGGTTTCTCGGCAGCCTCGGCCGGAGCCTCTTTCTCCTTCTCGAGCTTCCTCTCGTTCAATCCCTCCTGAATAGCCTCACAAAGTGCATTGGTGATGTACTCGATGGACTTTGTGGCGTCATCATTTGCCGGAATCACATAATCAATCGGATTAGGATCGGCTGACGGGAGACGGCTCATATCCTTGATGGAACCGAGGTTCTTCTCAAGCTTTGCCCTCTGGCGGTCAACCTGGAGACGCTCACGCTTTGCGAGCTTGTCGTATGTACCATCTTCCTTCATCTTGTCGATGGTGTTCATCTTCTTGATGGCCTTGCGGATGGTCGGGAAGTTGGTGAGCATTCCGCCCGGCCATCTTTCCGTTACATAAGGCATATTTACTGAAGCGGCCTTCTCGGCGATAACGTCCTTAGCCTGCTTCTTGGTGGCCACAAAAAGAATCTTGCGGCCTGAGCGCGCAAGCTCCTTCATAACCTCTGCGGCCTCGTCTATCTTGACGACACTCTTGTGCAGGTCAATGATGTGAATCCCGTTCCTCTCGATGAAAATGTAAGGAGCCATTTTAGGATTCCACTTCCTGGCGAGATGCCCGAAATGTGCACCTGCTTCGAGTAATTCCTGGAAATTTGTTCTTGGCATTTTTTTGTGTTGTTTCTTGTGTTACACTTTCCCTGAAGGCCATTGCCTCAGCCTCCCGGGCTCTTTTCTTCAATCCTGAAGCAGCGGCACTGTGCCGGTCTTCGGGATTTTCCGCAGTCTCGGCAATCTTCAAGCAGCTCTGTCGGAACTCACGCCCCTGACGAGGTCAGAAGATTTGTCAACCGGACTGTGCGAATAAATCAGCAGTAAGCAGGCATTAACGCTTGCTGAACTGGAAGCGGCGACGTGCACCAGGCTGACCAGGCTTCTTCCTCTCGACTTCTCTTGCGTCGCGGGTGAGGAATCCTTCGGCCTTGAGTGCTGAGCGGTAAGCCTCGCTGTCAATCTCGCAAAGTGCGCGGGAGATACCGAGTCTGAGCGCCTCAGCCTGACCTTTGATTCCACCTCCGCAGAGGTTTGCCTTAACGTCAAACTGACCTGTCGTTCCAGTCACTGTAAATGGCTGGTTCACGATGTACTGATAAGTCTCGTCAACGAAGTAGTCATTGACTTCCCTACCGTTTACCGTGAACTTGCCTGTGCCGGCTACGACATAAACACGAGCCACAGCTGATTTACGTCTTCCAAGGGCGTTTACTGTTTTTTCCATTTGCTCTGTTTAAATTTCGTTCAACTTAATTTCTCTTGGCTGCTGTGCCTGGTGCGGATGCTCAGGACCTGCATATACGAACAGGTTGCCGAGAATCTTGTCACCAAGACGGGTCTTAGGAAGCATTCCTTTCACAGCTCTCCTGATGAGTTCAGCAGGTCTTGTCTGAAGAATCTCCTTAGGCGTGGTGAAACGCTGTCCGCCCGGATATCCGGTGTAACGCGTATAAACCCTGTCGGTCATCTTCTTTCCACTGAGGGCCACTTTCTCGGCGTTGACCACGATGACGTTGTCACCGCAGTCCACGTTCGGCGTGAACCCTGGCTTGTTCTTGCCGCGGAGGACAAGAGCAACTCTGGACGCAAGACGGCCGAGAGCCAGATCGGTAGCATCAATGACGACCCACTCCTTCTTTACAGTCTCCTTGTTAAGGTACACTGATTTGTAACTTTGTGTGTCCACTGTCTTGATCTTTAAATGGTTAATAATAAAACATTGCGATCCCTACACATTATAGGGGTCGCAAAGGTAAGAAATATTTTGCAAATGGCAAAATCAGGGGGAAAATTTTCTGGAATGTATGGGATTTGTTTGACGCCAGCAGTGCTGTAATTGGCAGTGCCTGTCAATTATTTATATTTATAGGGCACTGCGATGTCGGATGTCGCGTTAATGGATGACACTGACAGCACCACGCTGAGTATCCAAGGACGGGAATGACGCAAATTGGGTTACTGCATGAATTTCTGCACGAATTGCGGACAGTCAGCAGAAAATTCGAATTGCCAGCATACAATAGAACGGGAAAATCAGCAGCAAAAATGGTCTTTTTGCCCCTATTGCAGTGCGGGAGCATTTTAGGACATTGGACCCGTTTCCGAACAGGTAAACGCCGAAGGATTAAAAAGACATCCGGGAAATAATGGGCACTTATTGATTAATTTATTTATATTCAATAATTTATTCGATTACATAACCCCAATAATTCACTAATCCATTTAAAAAATAGTCACTTTTTGAACATTATTTAGTGCAAATTCGTGGAGAATTTACAATGTTCTAAAGGATATTTTAGTTTCATTATAGGAAATTTTAGCCTAATTTTGTTGCGTACAATATTACGTATGAAAAATTTTCATTCAATATTCGCCGCTATGGCCATCTTTTCCGTGGCAAGTATTGCCCCGTCCTGTACAGGTATCGAAACCGACAGACGGAGTGACGGTCCTGTCACCGTGGCCTTCACCACAGCGCAGTCCGATACCAGAGCTGAGCTGGACCCGTCCGCAGGAAGATTCACCTGGGAAATCGGGGACAAGGTGGCCGTCTGGGCCGACAACCAGACCGGGAGCGCAGTACTGGAGGCAAAAGAGTTCACCCTGCTCTCCAGGGCCAACCATACAAAGGGATATTTCACATCCACGCTGGACGCCCCGATGGCGGAGGATACCTATAATTATTATATAGCATTCCCGGTCCCGGCATCTTATTCCGGCAAGAATGCCGTTTTCACCCTTCCGTCCGAGCAGAACGGAAAAGCCTCCGGAGCCTGCATAGCCATATCCGGCCCGGTCGAGGCAGGAGCACTCAGGGAATTCGACGAAACGAGGCCCGCTGACGAAACGGTCAGTCTCAGCATGAACCTCAGGCATCTGCTTCATTATCTCAGATTCTGCATACCGGCGGGTGAAAACGCCATGAACGAGCCGGTTTCCTTATTGGAATTCTCGATGCCCCAGGCGATTGCGGGAACGGTCAATGTCAATGTGGAGGACGGCAGTGCCTCCCTGACCGATGCCCGGACAGCCATAACCATCACGCCCGATAATCCGGTACCGGACGGAGAGTTCATCTCCTCGTCCATCTTCCCGCCGCAGAGGACATATGTCAATGATGAATTCCTCAACGTGAGGGTCTATTCGGAAAACTGGTACTCCGACATAGAGCCTATCAGGCTGGAAGGCAGGGATTTCCAGGCAGGGCACATCACCACGGTACCGCTCAGGGCGAAGACCGTATCCCCTGTCTATAATCTCACATTCACCCTTATCTCCAACAATCTCGGGCAAGAGGTAAAGAACCTCACATTCACTTTCGACAACGAAGTTACCTGGGGAGGAGAGAGATGGACATCCTTCTCATACGCCGACCCGGACGGCTCCACCATCATACCGGGCGAGAGAATCGTGCTCAAGACATTGGACGAGAGCGAGTTCCGGGCTCTTTCCGGCACAGGGTTCACGGCAAGTTACGAGAGCGCTGACGCCATCGTGAGCGAAAGGATCACATTCCCGGACATGAGCACAGGAAATTCCGTCAATGTCGGACTGAACTGCCCTTACCTGATGTTCGAGGACTTCAGCTGCATCCAGAGCAGTTTCAACAGCGGAGACAAGCACTCTGCTTCCAACACAGGCAACAAGAGTCCATACTACATCGAGAGCGGCTGGAGCGTAGCCCGGGCAGGAGGAGAGGCAGGTACAGCAATCAGACTTGCCGCCCACAGGGAAGCTGTGGCCTGCTATCATTCAAGATGCGACTCCCCACTTCTGTCCGGAATCAAAGAAGGGCACACCGTAAATATCTCATTGACATTTAATTATTCGATGAACAGACAGGAAGGAGGTATCGGATCCAAGCCAAAGCTGGGCGCAACCGTCAATGTCGGATGGACTACAGATACCGGCAACCTCTCAAGCGGAAACGAAACGGGAACATTCCCTGATTCCTTCTATGTAAATGAGGAGACAGGCTCATATTCAGAAATCGGCAACGAGCACAGTACCCAGCTTGACGGCATAACCAACGCAATGCGCCTGTCAATAAGAGAGTTGGCTGAAACAAAGGCAGATATGACCAACGGCACCTACTGGCTCTACCTCGACAACATAAAAGTATCGATAGCAAATAACTAACATAAAAAACATCATGCGTATTAAAACTATGTCTGCAGCCTTGGCCGCATTGACCATCCTGGCCGCCTGTTCAAAGCAGAGCGGTTCGGAAGGCAATGTGAGTTTCGCCCTGGATCAGCAGTCAGACCTCATCGACGTCTCCACAAAATCTTCCGTAGGGGACTTTACAGCTCTGCCGTCGGCATCTGATTTCACCGTAACGATCAGCGACGAACAAGACAACATCACTCCGGTTTCCGACCTTTCGGCACCGGTTACTCTGGCAGCGGGCAATTACATAGCCACCGCATCTTATGGCAGCCTTTCCGACGAAGGCTTCGACAAGCCTTGCTTCAAGGGCGAACAGAGTTTCGCCGTAACCGGCGGAAGCTCACAGACCGTGACCGTCAGGGTTAAACTTGCCGGCTGCATCGTCAAGTTCAGCTTCACCGAGGCATTCACGGATTATTTCACCGACTACACCTTCAACGTGACCACAGGTGGCGGAACCGCCATTTCCGTTCCGAAGAGCGAGACGCGCGCCATCTTCATGGATGCGTACACATTCAAGCTCAGCGGCACCCTGACCAGCCAGAGCGGAGCCACCCAGACATTCGCCGAGAAGGAGTTCAAGAATCTTGAGCCTGCCACATGCTACACGGTCAAGTTCGACGCCTCCAACGTGGGTTCCAATTCAATAACCATCTCCTTCGACGAGACCACCATCGATGCAGACCTCGTAGAAGTTGACTTAAATGACTGATATCATGATAGACTACTCTGAGGAGATGGTCACCAAGGCCGAAGCGGCTGACGGCACTTACATGCTCTACGTTTATGACTCAGGCGACGCTCTCGTATGGTCAGGACAGTATTCAACCATAACCGAGGGCACCGGAAGCATTTCTCTGCTGGCCGGAGACTACAGGCTGGACATACGTTCCACCGCCGCCGGCGTTCCTGACGCCAAGTTCTCATCTCCGGTATACGGCGCATCGGCTCCATTCTCCATCACAGCCGGAGAGACAACGACTCTCGGAACCATCACCTGCACACTTCTCCAGTGCGCCGTATCCGTGGAGTACAATGACGATTTCCTCGCAATGGTGACCGGTGACGGCAACACAAGCGTGGAGGTCACCGCAGGCTCACCTCTCGACTATGCGCTCACCTACAATTCAGGCGCTCCTAAATACGAGAGGAGAATCGGCTACTTCAATGTCAACGGAAGCAACACGACCATGGTCGTAACCTTCAAGGGAAGCATCGAGAACAAGACCCAGAAGATGACCACGACCATCACCGGCCTCAAGCCGCGCGACTATCATATCGTGAAGTTCATGAAGAAGGTGGATGCCACCGGAGAAGTAACCATCGGCATTGAAATCGACGGACTTGTGGCCGATGCTACCCTGGACAATGACATCACCGCTTCAGAGGAAGGTGACGGCAATGACCCTGAGGCTCCTGCCGGAGACGGCGGAATCCAGCTCGTATCGACCTGCGACTACGATATCACACAGCCGATTACCGTGCCGGCATCAGGCAATCCGTTCAACCTCACCCTCCAGGCTATCGTGCCTAACGGCGTTCTCCGCTTCACCGTGGACATCGCATCCACCAACCAGGACTTCATCAATTCGGTGAACACCGTCGGAGGAACCAACCTCGACCTCGTGAATCCTTCAGAGGAAGCGATGGGCATATTCGACATCGTTCCATTCCCTCACGGAGCGGAACTCGCCGGACAGACCGTAGTGGACTTCGACCTCTCCGGAGCACAGACAGCCATCCTCGGATTCCCTGGAAGCCACACATTCAAGATGAACGTGGTGGACAAGAAGGGTTGCAGGAACAGCATCGACGTAGTACTTGTAGTTGAATAAGGAGGGAAGACAATGAAAAAGACATTTGCAATCATCAGCATAGCTGCGGCAGCCCTTGTGTCCTGCCAGAAGCAGCAGATCGCCCCGGAGGGGGAAGGCTGCCTCTCACTTTCGGTCAGCACCGACGGGACGAAGGCGGCGATGACATCCGACGAGCTTCTCGCCAATGCGGACATACGCATCTACAAGGATGACTTCTCGGGAATGGTGCGCCATTACAGATACTCCGAGATTCCGCAGAAGATATATCTTCCGGCCGGAGGATACAGGATTGACGTGCTTGCAGGAGAGGCGGCCAAGGAGACCCCTTCCTACGCTTCCTGGGAGCAGAAAAGCTACAAGGGCAGCAAGTCTGCCACAATCACCGCCGGCGGCTCCGAGAGCATAACCGTGGTCGCAGCCATGAACAGCATCGTATCCAACATATCCTTCGACGAGTCCGTGGACACCTATTTCCAGGCGGGCTATACCTGCACCGTAAGCCTTTCCACAGTAGATGGCGCAAGCCTTTCCTACACCAAGGCCGAAAGCGGAACCGACGGTTATTTTATCGCATCCGGCTTCGAGCCTTCCCTTGACTGGACATTCAGCGGAACACTCGCAAGCGGCGAGGCATTCTCCAAGAGCGGCAGCATTGCGGCCGTCGAGGGAGGAAAGC
Source organism: Bacteroidales bacterium (assembly GCA_004552115.1). The sequence continues at coordinate 10,536 of SFPH01000019.1, read as the reverse complement.
GCTACAGACTCGCCCTCAAGTACGTGGAGAAGAACGGTCTTCTCGATGTGGACATCCTTGTTGACGACGCCCTCAACGAAGTATATGACGACATCATCTTCGTGCCTGTTTCCACCGGCCTCGCATCTACCGGAAAATATGAGGTCTGGGGAACCAAGTTCACCGCATACGCCGACGTGGACGAGAATGAATATGACCGGACCAAGGTTTACTTCGAGTACAGGGTTACCGGAAGCGATGCCGCGTGGAGCCGCTCGGTGGCTGCCACAAGGATCAGCGAAGGCTCATACTCTGCCCTGATCAACGGCCTGGCAGGAGAGACTGAATACGAGTACCGCCTCGTAGTGACCAAAGCCGCTGACGGAAGCGAGGAGATCGTGGACGGCACAATGACTGTCACCACAGAGGCCACCCCTCAGGTTCCGAACGGCAGCTTCGAGACTGTCAGCCACGACGAGAGCGGCAATTACTACTCCTTCTATGACCCTGCCTCATCAGACCCTGCTCTCCAGAGCAAGTGGTGGTGCAGCGGTAACAAGGGCTCTACCACAGTAGGTTCTTCCTACCAGATTACATACCCTGACACCGGAGACAAGCAGGACGGAAACCAGTCAGTATGTCTGGAGTCAAGATATGTAATTGTAAAGTTCGCTGCAGGAAACCTGTTCTGCGGACGGTTCGGAGCCACAATCGGAACAAGCGGCGGTACTGTCTATTTCGGACGTCCATTCACAGCCCGCCCTACCGCAATGCGTTTCTGGGCCAAGTATTCATCCGGAAAGATAAACCGTGTCGGCAACGGCCCTGCGGGAGTCCAGTCAGGTGACTATGACAAGGCCTCCCTGCGAATCGCCCTCGGCACCTGGGATTACAAGAAGTATGGCGGCGATGCAAACAGCCCTATTCTCGTGAACACCACGGACGAAAGTACATTCGTGGATTACGCCACGGACGAGTCAACCATAGCCTTCGGAGAGAGGATTCTGACAGCCGATGCGGATAACAGCACCAACGTATGGCAGCAGATCACTATTCCGCTTGACTACAAGACCACAACCGCATATCCTACACATATCATGATCGCCTTCGCGGCGAGCATGTATGGCGACTATTTCACCGGTTGCGACTCCAGCAAGCTTTGGATTGACAAGGTAGAACTTCTCTACGAATAACATATGCGCGGCAATACTCTACTCAAAACTACGCTCAGTATCATATCGCTGACGGTCCTTGCCCTCGGGGCGGGGGCCCAGCGTTATGACAGAGGCTACAGCATGTCGAATTCAGGAAGCTTCGTCAAGAAGGGTACCTGGATGGCAGGCGGAACAGCCAGCTATTCATTCCACAACAACGAGGATTACAACCTCCTCATCATCGAGGACATCAACTCCACGGGTTACGGAGTCAATGTCAGCCCTGCGTTCTGCTACATGGTGAGGAACAATATGGGAATAGGCATGAGGGTGGAGTACGGCCGCAATATGCTCAAGCTCGACGACGCGCACGTCGATATCGAGGATGTTTCGCTGGATGTAAAGGATTACCACTGGATCAAGCAGATGATAAACGCCAAGTTTATCCTCAGGAACTACATTCCGCTCGGAGATTCGAAGCGTTTCGCAATGTTCACCGAGTCCCAGCTCTCGTTCGGTTACGGACAGGCAAAGGTGATGAACGGCAATCTCCAGTATCCTCAGGGAGCCTACGATGACATCACCAATCTCAGCATCAATCTCTGCCCGGGACTGATGGCGTTCGCCGACGAGCATTTCGCCATCGAGCTGAGCGTGAAGATGCTCGGACTGAGCATAAATCACGTCGAGCAGACGAAGAACCAGGTTTACTACGGCAGCCGGAACTCCACGGCGATCAACTTCAGGATCAACGTGCTCACAGTGGGTTTCGGACTATATTATTATCTATAGCATATGAGGAAGATTCTGGCAATATTGATCGCAATTCTCCCTCTCGCGACAGATCTGTCGGCCAGGGACCGGAACAGGGAGCCCCGGGTGATGGGTGTCCCGATGAGCGTCAGCGATACAAGTTCGAACGGCAGAAGGCTGGCGCAGAGACTGTTCATCGGCAAGGGAGAAGTCGGTTTGGGAGTTTCTTTCTCATACCTTGACATCGACAGCAACAACAGCGACTACCTGATGCTGCTGCAGAACTGCAATGCCTACGCCAAGACATTCAGCGTTGTGCCGACCATAGCCTACGCCGTCAGGGACAACAAGGTCATCGGAATGAGGTTCAAGTATTCCACCTCTTCCGGCAATATCTCGGACGCCGACCTGAGCCTTCTGAGCGAGGATCTGACATTGAATGTGAGCCGCATCAGGGCAAGCGGAAACACTTACCAGACGGCCATATTCTACAGGGCATACCTCGGTCTCCGGGCTTTTCAATGATGTCCAGCTTGCCTACACGCATGGCAGGACGACATTCTCCTATGGGGATACCGGCTTAAAGGCCTACAACCTCTCCGACAAGCTCAACCTGAGCCTGCATCCGGGTCTCGAGGTGTTCGCGATGAACAATGTAAGCCTCAATGTCAGCATCGGTTTCGGAGGCCTGAACTATACCAACATAAGATGTATGGAAGACGGCAGAATCACAGGCAGAAGAGCAGCTGCAAATGCCCGGTTCTATATGGATATCACTGACATACGCATTGGCCTCACCATTCACATATAGAGTATGAGAAGAATCATTTCCATTCTGTCGGCAGTGGCGGTCATGGCGTCCTGCATCCACAACGACCTGCCCTATCCTGTCATTGAGGCGTCCATCACATCAATGGAGGTGGAGGGGGCCAGTTCCGTGGAAATCAACAGTCTGAAGCGGGTGGTCAGCATCACGCTGGAAGAGACTGCGGACATCAGGAACGTGCAGATCAGGAACATCGGATTCAATGTTCCTGAAGTCAAGCCGTCCTGGGATATCTGCGGTGCCAGGGATCTCACCAAACCTCTCAAGCTGACGCTCACCACTTACGCCGACTACGACTGGAGAATCGAGGCCACGCAGCCAATAGAGCGTTGGTTCACAATGCCTTACCAGGTAGGTGAAAGCGCGGTGGACTTCGAGAATAAAAGGGTTGTAGTGAAAGTGGCCTCGGCTGCGGACGTGACAAATCTTTCGATCACCAGCTGCAAGCTCGGCCCGAAAGACATCACGACCTATACCCCGGACCCTTCCGCAATCAGGGATTTCAGCGACGAGCAGACCATACAGGTGGCCTACCACAGCGTGAAAGAGCATTGGACCATCTACGTAGAGCGGAGCTCGACCACTGTCAGAATGCTCAGAATCGATCCGTGGACAAAGATTGTCTGGCTGACCGCGGAAGGAATCGCCGGCAATGACAACGGCTTCAGGCTGAGGGAATCCGGCACCGAAGAGTGGCAGACCATAAGCCCGGACTCTCAGAACGGAGGCCAGTTCTCGGCAGGAGCTGACGGCCTCAAGCCTGAAACAACTTACGAATGCAAAGCTTTCAGCGGGACTGAAGAAACTGAGGTTCAGACATTTACCACCGAGAGCGAAAGACAGTTGCCGAATTCCGGCTTCGAGACCTGGTCCAATGCCGAATCCGACAAGTACTACTCGTTCTTCGACCCTCATTCAACGGAATCCGAATTGCAGACCAAGTGGTGGGGCAGCGGAAACAAAGGTTCAACAACTGTAGGCTCCAGCTACACGATTACGATGCCTTGCACAGATGATGCGGCAGAGGGGCAGAGTTCCCTGCTTATGGCATCAGCATACGTAGTCATCAAATTCGCCGCAGGCAATGTCTTCTCCGGAGAATACTACAAGACGCTGGGCACTACCGGAGGCGTAGTCCGCATGGGAAGGCCGTTCACCCACAGGCCTCAGAAACTCACCGCCTGGATAAAGTACAGGGCCGGAGTCATCACTGAGAAAACCTACGGAGACAAGCCGGACAATGACCCCGTAAAGGTGGGCGACCGCGACAGAGGAAACATCTGGGTGGCTCTCGGTGACTGGGACTACCACAAATACGGCGGTTCAGAGGAATCCCCTGTGGAGCTCAACACTACCGACAAGAGCACATTCTTCGACCCTAAGGGAGAAAATGTCATCGCCTACGGCACCTTCGTGGCAGACAGGGATTATGACCAGTGGACCAAGGTTGAAATACCTCTCGAATATGCCACCAGATCCAGAAAGCCTACACACATCATAGTGTCCTGCGCATCGAGCATGCTGGGAGACTATTTCACCGGCAGCGCCGACTCCAGGATGTGGATCGATGATATCCGGCTGGAATATTGACGCAGAAAGGGTGGCCACCGGGCCACCCTTTTTCGTGACATTCGGCTCAGGCCGTGAATGCTATCCTATCTCGGCTCCGTTGAGCAGAGCCTCCGCAGGGGTGATGAACCTCATCTTTCCGTCTCCCTGACGTGCCATGAGAATCATTCCCTTCGACTCTATTCCGCGGATCTTCCTCGGGGCAAGGTTGGCGAGAATGCAGATCTGCTTCCCGACCATATCCTCAGGAGAATAGAACTCGGCGATGCCGGAGACGATCGTACGCTTGTCAATGCCGGTGTCGATGGTCAGCTTCAGCAGCTTGTCCGTCTTGGGAACACGCTCGGCCTCAAGCACGGTGGCCGTGCGGATATCCATCTTCTCGAAGTCCTCGAAAGTGCATTCAGCCTTCTGAGGTGCCACAACCTTGGCGGCCTCAGCCTTCGCGGCAGCCTCGCGCTCTGCCCTGATGGCATCAAGGCGGGCAAGCTGGGCATTGATTGCCTCATCCTCAATCTTGGCGAAGAGGAGCTCCGGCTGGTTCAGCTGGTGGCCGGCAGGAAGAAGGTCAGTTTCTCCGAGATGCGACCAGTCAAGACAGACTCCGCAGGAAGGAAGGCCATCTGCAGATGACACTGTATGGAGGGCAGATCCCTCGCCTGGCCTGTATGTATTGACAGTCTCCTGCTCGCCCTTGCGGTGGTCAAATCCGGCATTGATACCGACTCCCAGCATATTGCGGAGCTTCTCCGCAGCGAACGGGGTGAACGGCTCGAATGCGATGGCCAGGTCGGCGCAGATCTGAAGGCAGACATTGAGAATGGTGCCGGTACGGTCCAGGTCAGTCTTGGCCACCTTCCAAGGTTCGGTATCGGAAATGTACTTGTTGCCGACACGGGCAATCGACATTGCATCCTTCAGGGCCTCGCGGAAATGATATCCCTCTATGTTCCTTTCAAGGGAAGCCCTGAGTGCAGGAATCTCCGCCAGAGCCTCCCTGTCAATGTCGAGGAGATTGCCGCAGGCAGGAACCTTGCCGCCGAAATATTTGTGGGTCAGGACAACAGCCCTGTTCACGAAGTTGCCGAATATGGCCACGAGCTCGCTGTTGTTGCGCGCCTGGAAATCCTTCCAGCTGAAATCATTGTCCTTGGTCTCCGGGGCATTGGCAGTGAGGACATACCTCATCACATCCTGCTTGCCCGGGAACTCGTTGAGGAATTCGTGAGCCCATACCGCCCAGTTGCGGGAAGTGGAAATCTTGTCTCCCTCGAGGTTGAGGAACTCATTGGCAGGGACATTGTCCGGGAGGATGTAGCCGTCTCCATAGGCCTTCAGCATTGAAGGGAAGACGATGCAGTGAAACACGATATTGTCCTTTCCGATGAAGTGGACGAGCTTCGTGTCCGCACTCTTCCACCATTTGTCCCAGCTCTCCGGAAGAAGTTCCCTGGTATTGGAAATATAGCCGATCGGAGCATCGAACCACACGTAGAGCACCTTGCCCTCGGCACCTTCCACCGGCACAGGGACGCCCCAGTCCAGGTCGCGGGATACGGCGCGCGGCTGGAGACCGCCGTCAATCCAGCTCTTGCACTGTCCATAGACATTGCTCCTCCACTCCTTGTGGTCCTCCAGAATCCACTCGCTCAGCCATTTCTCATACTGATCAAGCGGGAGATACCAGTGGGAAGTCTTTTTCTTCACGGGTTCCGCTCCGCTGAGCTTGGACTTCGGATTGATGAGTTCTTCCGGGCTGAGAGTGCTGCCGCATTTCTCGCACTGGTCCCCATAGGCTCCCTCAGCCCCGCATTTAGGGCAGGTGCCGACTATGTACCTGTCAGCGAGGAAAGTCTTAGCCTCCGGGTCGTAGTACTGCTCCGACTCCCTGGTGATGAACTTGCCCTCGTCATAGAGCTTGCGGAAGAAGTCCGAGGCATTCTTCTCATGCACCTCCGAGCTGGTACGCCCGTAAATGTCGAAATTGATACCGAGGCCCGAGAAAGAGTCCTTGATAATCTTGTGATACTTGTCCACAATATCCTGCGGAGAGCAGCCCTGCTGACGGGCCTTGATCGTGATCGGCACACCGTGTTCGTCGCTGCCGCATACATAGAGCACATCCTCTCCCCTCATCCTGAGATATCTGACGTAGATATCCGCAGGCACATAGACACCGGCGAGATGGCCGATGTGGACAGGGCCGTTGGCATAAGGCAGCGCACTGGTCACAAGTGTTCTTTTGAATTTCTTATCCATATTCAATAAATCATTTATTTCATTTTTACTGTACCCTTCCGAGACGCTCGGAAATATTCTTTCTCATCATATTCACCTTCTGAACCTGCTGGAGGATCCCGAACTGTTCCTTGATATTGTCTCCGCCCTGCCTCCTGAGTTTCTGGAGGGCAGCTGCAAGTTCAAGTTCCTGCTTCTTCACCCTCAGGAGCTTATAGACGAGAATGGCCTTCGGGACCGTCCGCACGAGGAATGAGGATGTGGCAGTCATCGAGTTGAGAAGATCCTTCACGGTGAGTTCGTGCCTCATTGAGAGCATCGATGCCGCCTCGTCGGCCAGACGGGTATCCTCGCCGTTCAGGATTGTCCTGACAATGTCTTCCTGAGTCATATCCGGACTGCTGTCATAAAGGTCGAAATACTCGTCATATATCTTCCTCATTATGGAATTGCTGAACTGATGGCCGTCAACCTCCAGTGCATCCCGGATGAAGTCAGCCACGGTCACGAAGCCCTCCGGGTCATAATATTCCGAATCCGTCTCGAACTCAAGTTCCGACATTCCATGATTGAGAATCAACCCGGCAAGTTCCTTCTCTGACGGAAGAAGCAGAGGGTCCTCGTAAAGCGGTTCCGGCTTCGGGGCTGCGCCTCCGGCATTTCCGGAGAGATTGAAGTCCCGGTCCTGCCCGGCATCCCCTCCTGTATTGTTCACGTCTCCGCCGGCCGGCTGCGCGCCATCCTCAATGCCTCCTTCAGCGGAGGCCTGCGAGCCTGCCTCCAATGCTCTCTGACGCCGCATTTCCTCCTTTCTTTCCTCCTCCCGCATCGCCCTCACGGCATCATTGATCTTCGAATAGACCAGGCTCTCGTCAATGTTGAACTTAGTGCTGACGTCCTGCACGTACATGGCTCTCTTGACCTGGTCAGGAATGAGGGCCAGCGTGCCGGCGATTTCATTGACCAGATTCGAGCGTCTGACAGGATCGCTGCCGGCATCGCCGATAAGCTGGTCGGTCCGGCAGGAAATGAAGTCCCTCTCGTTTTCCTCAATGAAGGACTTGACCTCCTCCAGAGTATGTTTCCTGGCGAATGAGTCCGGGTCATCCCCGTCCGGAATGAGGACTACCCTGACATTGAGCCCGCCCTTGAGGCAGAGCCCGATTCCCCTTTCGGCGGCGTGGATTCCGGCGGCATCGCCGTCATACATTATCGTGACGTTCTCCGTGAACTTGCGTATCAGGCTGACCTGCTCCACTGTCAGGGATGTGCCGCTGGATGCCACCACATTGGTGATTCCGAGCTGATGCATGGACAGCACGTCGAGATATCCCTCCACCAGTATGCACCTGTCCCTGCGCGCGATCTCGCTCTTGGCGAAATATATTCCGTAAAGAGTTGTCTTCTTGTCATATACCTCAGTCTGGGGAGAATTGACATACTTGCCGATATTCCTCTCCTTGTAGTCGGAGCGCAGGGTGCGGCCTCCGAAGCCGATGATTCTCCCGCTGACAGTATGAATCGGGAACATAGCCCTCTCCCTGAATTTGTCCGCCAGCGTACCGTCATCCTTCTGGATGCATACTCCCGTAGCGACCAGATATTCAGGCTTGTAGCCATCCTCAACGGCCTTTTCGCAAAGTGCGGTCCCCTTCATCGGAGACCAGCCCAGGCCGTATTTCTCGATGGTGGAGTCTTCCAGTCCTCGGCTCTTGAAATATGCGTATCCGAGGTTTCTGCCCTCCTGGGTCCTCAGGCTCTCCTGAAAGAATCTCTCCGTGTAATCCAGGACGAGCATCAGGCTCTCGCGCCTCTGCCTGGATGCTATCTCCTCCGGCGTCTCCTCCTTCTCCCTGACCTCGATGCCGTATTTCTTAGCCAGATATTTCAATGCCTCGACATAGCTCATCGACTCGTGCTCCATCACGAAACGGACGGCCGAGCCGGTCTTTCCGCAGCCGAAGCAATGATAGATTCCCTTGGTGGGAGATACAGAAAACGACGGAGTCTTCTCGTTATGGAACGGACAGCAGGCGACGTAATTCGCCCCCCTGCGCTTGAGGGAGACGAAATCACTCACGACCTCGACTATCTGGGCCGTATCGAGAATCTTGTTTACGGTATCCTGAGGAATCATCCTTATCGGTGCCGGAGCTCTTCAGAGGGTCCGGAAATTAAACTATTCTTTATGATATTCCACGTCCTTCACTCCTGCAAGCGACGGCGGGACATCGTCATCATCATTATCGGAATGCTCCTGTCCATCCCTGAACTTGATCTCATATGCCTCCTTGGCCTTGATGACCCTGAACATTGAAATCAGGTCCGAAACGCCGTAAACTATCAGCAATATGCCGGCGAGAAGGGACATCACTCTCTCGGAGAAAGGGTTGAAGAGCAACGTGATACCACCGATGAGGGCGAATATGCAGAGTATCAGCGAAAAGCCTCCCATTCCCACCAGAGACATGGTGCCGGTCAGGACAATGAGCTGGATAATGCCGAAAATGAGAACGGCCACGCCGATGAGTGTGACAATGACACCGGCAACCGCAGTCGGGAATAGATAGAGCAGAAGGCCTATGACGATATCCACGGCCGCATTGACGGACATCAGGGCCATCGCACCGTTCTTTCTGTTCACAAATCCGTAAATGAATGAGACCACGCCTGCAGCGAAAAGGAATGCCGCAATGATCCTGACCACCGTCACGGTAGCATTGTTGCTTACCACCATCACAAGTCCGATGGCGATGGCAGACAGGGAACGCAGAATGCTGCTGAACTTGCTGTTGTATCCGAATGTAATCATTTCAACACATTTTTATTGACAATTTACAAAAATACGCATTTTTTTGGGAACTATACACCTGTTGTCTGCTGAAACGGCTCAACTCCCCGAAAAATGGAATCAGCAGGCGATATGCTGAATTTCTTTGCAGATATAACTGTTTTGAGTATCTTTGCACCATCAAATAAGCCGAAATCTCCCGGCGACCAATCCCATCAGACATATCCGACGGCTGTCAAAGGCCATTACGGGGGCATTGTGTCCCGTCCTCTCTGACCATAGCGGCCAGTTGTTCTTTGACATATCGGCAGCCGCATCGGAAATGATCATTGTCAAACCATTGATCCCGCAAGTGCGGAACTTTAATCATTAATGTCATGATGGAAAGAAAGTATCAGCTGGTCGCATGGACCGAAAACGTCACCGACAACGAGAATGCAAGGCTGTTCATGACGCCCTCGCTCAAGAGCGAAGCACAGGCTTCCCTGATAGAGGACATCGCAGAGATTCACAAGGAAGAGCGCAGGAGTCACGGTATCATCAGCATTGATCTGGCAAGAAGAGCAGTCACGGCATTTGAGAAGATGTCGAGATTTGAAATTCTGACCGGTAATTCTGGAGAAGGTATCCGGTATCTCTTTTGTGCTGCCAGGTACTGCATCCTTGAGGATGACTGCAACTGGGCGTATAATGACACCGACCGGGGCAGTTACTCCCGCTTCTGCGGAGAGCTGAGGCATGAGTTTGTCAGACTATGCGAAGAGGGTATGCGCCTGGCGAAGAAATTCAAGCGGGAGGATGTCCTTCTGGAGACTGATCCGAAGCGGATGCTGGAGCTGTACTCTGAACATACCAGGGAGGAACGAGACCTGGAACTTTATCTGGAAGAGGTGCGGCCATGGAAATGATATGGCCCATCCTCCTCGAAGGTTAATCAATATGTATCAATCCCGTTATCTCCTCAAGGCTCTCCCGGTCGTTTTCATCAAATGCATTCAGATCTTTGCTGTCTATATCCAGAACGGCCACGACCTTGCCTTCCCGGAATATCGGAACGACTATTTCGCTGCGCGACAGGCTGCTGCAGGCAATGTGGCCGGGAAACTTTTCAACATCGGGGACGACAATGCTTTCCTTGCGCTTCCACGCCGTCCCGCACACTCCCCTGCCGAACGGAATACGGCTGCATGCGACCGGACCCTGAAAAGGGCCCAGTACCAGCTCAT
>SFPH01000018.1 GCA_004552115.1 Bacteroidales bacterium | reverse complement strand
ATGCAGGAGATGTCAATGCCGCCTTCGAGGCCGGAAAGGCCACGGACCTCATACAGATTGCAGAGGCGCTTCAGGAGAAGAAGATCGTCCAGATCGCGGAAGAAATCGACAGCAGATACCATGACGAGGACTCCCCTGTGCGAATCGTCCTGATAACCGGGCCGACCAGCAGCGGGAAGAGCACGTTCTGCAAGAGGCTGAGCGTCCAGCTGATGGCCTGCGGACTAAGGCCGGTCTCATTCTCCACTGACGACTATTTCGTGAACCGGCTCGATACCCCGAAACTTCCGGACGGCTCCTTCGACTTCGACAATTTCGAGACCGTGGACCACAGATATCTGCAGGAAGACGTGCTCAGACTCATCAGGGGCGAGGAGGTGGAAGTCCCTGAGTACAACTTTGTTACGGGACTCCGCGAGTTCAACGGGAAGAAGCTCAGGCTAGAACCGGGCTCCATCCTTCTCATTGAGGGAATCCATGCCCTCAACCCTATGCTGCTCGACAAGATTCAGGACAATGTGAAATTCCGCATTTTCATAAACACCATCACGAGCATATCCCTCGACGACCACAACTGCATCCCGACCAGCGACAACCGCCTCCTCCGCAGGATAGTCCGCGACTACAACAAGGGGGCATTCTCAGCCCGGGAGACCATCTCCAACTGGCCGAATGTCCGCAAGGCCGAGGTGAAATGGATTTATCCGTATCAGGAAGATGCCGACGTGCTCTTCAATTCGGCCTATCTCATCGAGTTCGCCGTGATGAGAAACCACGCCGAGAGCGTTCTCAGGACGGTTCCGAAGAACTGCCCGGAATATGCAGAGGCTCACAGGCTGCTGCAGTTCCTGCATTATTTCGTGCCGGTGTCCGACAAGGACATCCCTCAGACTTCGTTCATGAGATATTTCATCGGATAGACACATGCGAAGCGGCCATCAGAAGGCCTCCGTCATGTTCATGTAGAAGAGCAGGCCCTTCTGCCCAGGAGCCTTGCCGACGTCGAAGCGGAAATTCTTGTGCGGCTGGACCTGTATGCGGATACCGGCACCGAAGTTCCACTTCCACCTGGTCCATTCCGCCGGAGTATTCCCGATTGTGCCTGCGCCGCCCCATACCACGAAGCCGAGCTTGGAATAGAAGCGTCCCTTCCGGTATGCCTCCTCAGAACCGAACATATGACGGTATTCAGCTATGGCATAGGCCATTGTCTTGTCCCTGTACTGGCCCCAGTAATATCCCCTGAGATCATTCGGCGTGCCGAACATTGGAAGTTCCGTGAATGGCACATCCCCGAAACTCATCTGCGTCCTGGCAGTCCAGGCAAGCACGCTGCGAGGTCTGAAAACCCTTGCATACTGACGGTATTCCAGATCCAGCATCTGATAATCATAACGTCCGCCGAATATGTGGCTGAACACTTTTCCGGTACCGCTCACCAGCATTCCCCGGGTCGGAGTCGAGATGTCATCCCTCGTATCATACTGGATGACTCCGCCCAGTCCGACGTTGAGATACCTGGGTTTGAAGGCATTGAAATAAGGGTCTTCAGCCATTACGGGATTGATATCCTTGGAAGATGCGAAACTGACTTCTGCGGCAGGGCCCAGGAAAAAGCCTGGTTTCAGCTCCCACACAACCCTCGGATAGAAAAGGAATGAAGTCTTCTTGAACCTGGTCGTGGTGTCCGACCTGACCACAGACTCTATGGCATCGAAGCCCTTTCCGTAATAATGGGCCGGCTCGTTGCGGAACTCATATTTGAGATAGACCCGAAGCCGGTTCTCATTGAAAAAAAGCGTGCCGGTGCCGGCCACGACAATGGTCCCGTTTATGGAGACATTTATTCCAGCCGGGATGAAAGATCTGTACGAAACCGAATCCCTCCGGTTGACCCGGAACGAGGTCAGTACAGCTCCGCCAAGCCCCAACGATGCCTCAGGGGTATATGAGGGGCCTCCAAGCACTGATACCCAGACCTTCTTGTGTGCCCGTATCGAGTCCCTTCTCTCCTGCCTGATTTCGGACTTGAGCCTGAACGACTCCCCTGCCTTCGTTCCTGTTTCCACTTCCTGTGCCGATGCGGACAAAGACAGGAACAATGCAGATGTCACGAGCAGAAGTATCCGTGAGACAATTCTCATATCCGGTAACCCCACTGCTCCACAGCCTTGTGCCAATGTGCATCGACAGCGGCCAGGGTCTTTTCGTCGTACTCGTACTTGTTTTTCCTGAAACCCTTCTTCTGAACCGCATATTCGGCCATAAGAGGGCGTACGGACTCGAAATCACCGAGGTTCAATGACTTGTAGATCTTCTCTGCCATACCTACGGGATCTTTCTCGAAATCCTCGAACCTTAGTTCGAAAAGATGGCCTTCAGGAATGAGATGCTTATCCTCCTCATACTTGTCATATATGGCCTTGTAAGACTCCATCACCTCAGCCTCAAGCTCTTCCCTGGTGATATCCTGAAGCTTCGTGCTCTGGATTGTATTCCATACGAAACTCATCGTGGACTTGTAAACCGTATAGGGATTGCGGATGAGATATATGAATTTCGCATTCGGATACATCTCCAGCAACTCCTTCACGCGGCCGGTATGCGGAGGATTCTTGCTCAGGAACTGCTTCTTTCCGCTCACGGCGAGAGCCAGGTCTATGAGTTTCTTCTGCTCTCTCTTGAACTCCTCCAGTTCCTCCGGCGTGCAATCCTTCATTACCAGGAACTTGCGCCTGAGCTCGGCCGTATGCTTCGGATAACTCCAGAAATGATAGTAGGAGCAGGCCGTCATGTTGGACAATGCGAACTCCTCCTCCTGAGGCTGGTCCGGATTCAGTTCCAATGAATCTGTCGGCCTGTGCGAAGGCATCACGACCTTCATCACCCAGCGGAAAAACCCTCTTCCCCAAAGCATGAGATGCGGGAAAACCGTCTGATATGTAGTGCAGTAGCCGAATTTCGGATCTTTCGAGAGGACATTGTGCACGAATGTTGTCCCGCTGCGCCAATGTCCGATTATGAATACCGGATCCTCAACGTCAGCAGGCGAAGTGAAATTCCGCATCTTCCTTTCATTGATACGGTAGAACCAGTCCAGAATCCAGTGCACCCATTTCGTACGCCTCGCCTTGCCGAAATACGGGGCGTCCGGCTTCATTGTCCCGGTCACCTTGTCGAACGTAGTCCTGTCAGCCCCGATAAGGGTGTTCACCGGAAGGTTTTCAAAACGAAGAAGTCCCATCAATATCTCATTTTAACATTGTCGATATGCATCATGGCCCCCGGGCAGCCTACGTAGGCGCCGCCGTGGCCGGACGAGAAACGGAGAATGATGTGGGTCGGGACATCGTCAGGTTCACCCCAGCCGACTTCCACAATAGGAACCACCTTTCCCCTGCTGTTCATGCAATGCCAGGTTCCCTCTCCGCCGTCCTGCAGCGCCATGAAGGGCCTGTAATAATCCGTCCCGGTTATATCTCCATAATGCACAGGCACTTCCGTAGCATTCCTCCAGCCATTGGTGGAATTGGAATATCTCTCCCATACAGTGCCGACACGCTTCGCATAGACATTGCCCTCGGCATCCTCCCATCTCTTCTGCAGCATCATGCAGACCTCTCCGCAATTGATGCCTTCCACCTCCACGGTACGGCCGAAGCCCGGCTCCTTTATGCGCTGTCCGCCGTTCTGACCCTGCTGGAAATAATAGTCGTATATCAGTGACTTCGGCTTCTCCCTGAACTCCACCCCCATGATGAGCTTTGCCATCGGGTTCTTCGTATCCCTCACAGGCTCATTGATCTGGCCGAGGAACATTGTGCCGGTCGCCAGCACGGAAATATTGATGAGTCCCATCACCTTAACCCGCTCGATCCGGGTCTCCATCCTGGCCGCAAGTCCGTGACCCTGATGATATTCCGGGAATACGGTGGTGCTGCTTTTCGTAATGCCCTTCACCACCGCCAGGATGCTGGAAGTGCCCCAGGGCGATGTCTTCAGATTCTGGACAAATGGAACATTGTTCTTCAGCGTGTCCCCCTTTGCCACCTCATAGACGAACTTGGTCTTACCGCCGATGATACCCGACTCGTCCACCTGTCGTACAAGCCAATGCTCCATATCGCCGAAAGGAATGGACTTGACCTGCGCTGTCGCGCTGCCTGCAAAACTGAAAAGAATGCCGAAGCAGGCGGCCCTACAGATAATTCTCTTCATAATCCCTGCTCTTTCTTATCTTTTGTTCTATCTTTTCGAAAATCCTCATTGCGCAAGTCTCCGGATCAGATCCGGTCGTGTCGATGGTTACGGCAGGATTCTCCGGGATGTCGAAAGGTGCCGATATGCCGGTGAAATCCTTCACCTCTCCCCTTCGAGCCCTGGCATAAAGCCCCTTGACATCCCTTCTTTCGCATTCGGAAAGAGGGGTGGACATATATACCTCGAAGAAATCCTCCTTGCCGACTATGTCCCTGGCCATGCGGCGCAGATTCGTGGTCGGAGACACGAATGCGGCTATGGTGATGATGCCGGTGTCGGTGAAGAGCCTGCACACCTCGGCGATACGGCGTATGTTCTCATTTCTGTCCTCTTCGGAAAAGCCCAGGTTCGAATTCAGCCCTGTCCGGATGTTGTCACCGTCCAGGATGCGGCAGAGATAGCCTCTGGATGAAAGGATGGATTCGAGCGCAATGGCCACGGTGCTCTTTCCCGAGCCTGAGAGCCCGGTGAACCAGATTGTAAGTCCCCGCTGACCGAGAATTCTCTCCTTGTCGGTGCGGGACTCCATCCTGTCCTTTATCGGATAAATATTTTCTGTCATAAAAATGATTGTTTCCACAAAAGACTGCAAAAATAGTTCAAATAATTCAAAAAAATTTAAATTTCGACTTTTTGGACATTCATAACTAATTATGGGATAAAAACAGTCCTCTCGGCCTGACATCCATCCGGACCGGGGATACCCAACCCGAATAAAATTTGAAAACATCCCATATTATTGCTAACTTGCAGGGATTATTGAAAAGACACAGACTATGGACAACAGACTTTCAGCCGTAAGGCAATACATCGATGAGAACCGCGAAAGGTTCTATGAGGAATTGTTCACTCTCCTCCGGATTCCGTCCGTGAGCGCACAGGCGGAGCACAAGGGCGACATGGTTCTCTGTGCCGAGAGGATGGCGGAACTGCTGAAGGAAGCCGGAGCTGACGAGGCCGGAGTCTATCCGACAGAGGGCAACCCTGTGGTATTCGCCAGCAAGACAGTGGACCCTGCCCTCAAGACTGTGCTTGTCTATGGTCATTATGACGTGCAGCCGGCGGAGCCTCTCGAGAAATGGCACAGTGACCCTTTCGAGCCGGTAATCCATGACGGAGCCATCTGGGGACGCGGCGCCAATGACGACAAGGGCCAGACATTCATGCACGTGAAGGCCTTCGAATACCTTCTGAGGAACGGCCTGCTGGAGCACAATGTGAAATTCATCATCGAAGGAGAGGAGGAGATCGGAAGCAAGCATCTCGCTGCATGGGTAGAGGAGCATAGGGAAATGCTGGCCTGCGACGTAATCCTGGTTTCGGACACGACAATGATATCCGACAAGGTTCCGTCCATCAACTGCGGAATGCGCGGAGTGACCTATCTCCAGCTCAATGTCAAGGGACCCGACAAGGATCTCCATTCTGGACATTACGGCGGAGCAGTGGCCAACCCGATCAACACCCTCTGCGACATGATTTCATCCCTCATAGACAAGGACGGCAGAGTGACGATTCCGGGCTTCTATGACGACGTCGTGGAGGTATCGCGAGAGGACAGGGACGAACTTGCAAGGGCTCCTTTCGATATGGAGGAATACAAGGCAGGCATCGGAATAAGGGAAGTGAAGGGAGAGAAGGGCTATACCACATTGGAGAGGACGGCCATAAGGCCTTGCCTGGACGTATGCGGAATCTGGGGCGGATACACCGGAGCCGGCAGCAAGACGGTCCTGCCTTCAGAGGCTCACGCAAAGATCTCGATGAGGATTGTCCCGGACCAGAAGGCCGACAGGATCATTGACCTCGCCGAGAAGCATCTCAGGGCCATAGCTCCCGATTATGTGGAAGTCAGCATAGAGAAGATGGAGGCCGGCAACGGTTTCCTGATTCCGATTACATCCACCGCCTATCAGGCTGCATCCAGGGCAATGGCGGAAGTATATGGAATCGAGCCGGTTCCGAGCCGTGGCGGCGGAAGCATCTGCGTCCTTGCGGACATGAGGAACATTCTCGGGGCAGACCCGCTTCTGATGGGCTTCGGGCTCGAGAGGGATACCATCCACTCCCCGAACGAGAGCTATCTCATCCGCCAGCTCGAGGCCGGAATCGAGAGCATCTCACTCTTCTACGAATACTGGAAATAATTTAATCTATCAATACTATGGGATTGAAAACCAAAATAATAGGCATTGTGACTTCGGTCATCCTGCTGGCCGTCCTGGGCTTCTTTTTCTTCAGGTACTATTTCGTCTTCGGCGAAGGCGTGAAGGCCGGCGAACTGAACCAGGTAATGTACAAGGGCTATGTATTCAAGACCTATGAAGGACGTCTCATCCAGGCAGGATTCAGGGGCGCAAGTTCTTCCAAGGGCACTGTGACAATGGAGTCCTACGTTTTCGAGTTCTCCGTGGAGGACAAGGAGGTGGCCGACTCGCTCATGAGATGCAGCGGAAAGTCCGTCGAACTCCATTACAAGGAATATCTCGGGGCACTTCCATGGAGGGGCCAGCAGAAGTACGTAGTTGATAAAATATTATCCGTCAAATAGTCATGACAAAGAGCATATTGGCATTGGCCGCCCTTGCACTGGCATTCACCATGAATGCCAATGCCATTGTACCGGAAGGCGAGACCTCCCGGGAGGAGGCGATGAGGACATTGTCGGTACGCCCCGGAAGGGCAGAGGGGAAGATACTCACGATGGAGGATGCAATTCTGTCCAGAGAAGTTTATCCGCAGCGTTCCTGGGCATCCTGGATTGACAATGACAGGTTCAGATTCTACCGCGACAAGATCTGGTATGAGAGTTCCGTGACGTCCGATATTGAGAAGGAACACGCCATGAGCATCAGCCTCAATGCCGACCTCGTGACAAAGGCTCTTCCGGAGGGCGCAGCATCCATTACGAGGTCCACCGACGGAGAGTCGATAGCATTCACCATTGACCAGAGTCTGTACTACATCGACAGCCTGCGTCACGTCTATCCCATTGCCATCAGCGAGAACGGAAACATTACATACGGACAGACGGTGAGCCGCAACGAATTCGGCATCAACGGCGGCATTTTTTGGTCTCCGGACAGCAGGAAAATCGCATTCTACCGCAAGGACGAGACATTGGTGACCGACTTCCCGCTCCTGGACATCACCACGAGGACTGGCTCGCTCAGGAACATCAAATACCCGATGAACGGCATGAGTTCGGAGAATGTGCGCCTCGGAATCTACAGCATCACGGCCAACACCACAGTTTACGTGGAGGTGGATGACTTCGGCTACGACCAGTACCTGACCAACATCACCTGGTCCCCGGACAGCAGGCACATCTTCATCCAGGTGCTGGACAGGTCCCAGAAGAACATGAGGCTCAATATGTACAGGGCCTCTGACGGCCGTTTCGAGAAGACCATTCTCACCGAGCATGACGACAGATATGTGGAGCCTCTCGATCCTCTGCACTGGCTCAGCGGCACAGACAAGTTCATCTACAGGACGGAGGCAAGGGACGGCTACCGCAATCTCTACCTCTGTGACACCACCGGCAATGTCCTCAGGCTCACTGATGTAGATGCAGACGTACAGTTCATTGCAGAGAACGGGAAGAGTGTCTTCTACTCCTCCGCCGAAGTATCGCCCGCGGAGAGCCATATCTTCCGCATTGACCTGAGCATAAACCGCAAGGGTGTGGTGAAGAAGAGCGCCCCTGTCCGCCTGACCTTCGAGGAAGGCTGGCACACTGCGCAGTTCAATGAAGCCGGAACCTGGTTCTTAGACAGCTGGAGCAGTTTCAACGTGCCCGGGAAAACCGCATTGAGATCAGCCGACGGAAAGGTTTCGCGCGAGTTTTTCTCCGCACCGGACCCGCTTGCCGATTATGCTGCGGGAGAGGTCAGTCTCGGAACGGTGAAGAGTGCCGACGGGAAGTACGAGAACCATTACAGGCTCTACAAACCTCTAGGATTCGACCCCGCAAAGAAGTATCCTGTAATACTTTACGTATATGGCGGCCCGCATTCGCAGATGGTCAACGACACCTGGCTCGGACAGGTCAGGATGTGGGAGCTTTATATGGCCCAGCACGGCTACATTGTCTATGTTCAGGACAACAGGGGCACGGAGAATCACGGCGCTGAATACGAGAAGGTCATCCACAAGTATTGCGGACAGGCCGAG
>SFPH01000221.1 GCA_004552115.1 Bacteroidales bacterium | reverse complement strand
CTGGACAATTTCTCCCGCATCAAGGCGTCGCACAAGACAGCTCTGCTGGGGGATATGCGTGAACTTGGCGAAAACTCTGTGAATGAGCACATTGACATTCTCCGCCTGGCTCTTTCCCTCGGCCTTTCCGACCTCTGCCTGGTAGGCGATGAATTCTCCAAGGCAATGAAATCAGTGGATTGCCCTCCGACCGTCCGCTGGTACCCCGACTCCGCCGCATTGGCCTCGGCTCTTCACGATGCACCTCTCGCCGGCCACGTGATTCTCATCAAGGGTTCGCGGGGCATTATGATGGAGAAGGTGCTGGGGGAGGTGTGAGCATAGATGCCTGCTATTCCGGCTGCGGCTACGACATTGATTTCGTGTAATCCGAAGCGGTTGCTGCGGCCCCGCTTCTCCCGTCGATGATCCTGAAAATCCATCTGGCTCCCAGTCCCAGCAGCCATCCCCAGAGGCAGCCGATGATGGCGCCGACGAGGATGTCGCCGAAGTAGTGCTTGCCTACGAACATGCGGCTGATGGAGACCAGGGCGGCCCAGATATAGACGCATTTTATGTAGCCTTTGTAAGTGTGGGAGGTGTCGTAGCGGAAACAGGTTGTGGTGCCGGCTGCGAAACCGAAGGCATTGGACGCGTGAGCCGAGAAGAAACCGAACAGGCTTCCCCGATGCAGGCAATGGCGACAAGACCCTTTTTCCATCCCAGTCTCCAGACCAGGAAGAATGCCGTGACTGCATAGAACGGAAACCACGTCGCCCTGTCCGAGAGGAACACCATTGCCGGGTCTGTGAACGGGTGGTGCAAACTGTTGATGAACAGAGTCAATGACTGGTCCCAGCCATGCAGTATGTCCCAAAAATGAGTCATTTCATTATCATTTGTACGAATCCTGTGTACTTCTGTACGTCACTTGCTTAGATTCTTGTCTCGTCGTTCAAGGCTTCCCAAAGCATATCCTTGAGCTCAGGGATTCCTTCTCCGGAAATGGAGGAAATCAGCACGCAAGGGATGTCCTTCGGCAATGTCCTCTTTATTCTCCTTTCGGCCTCGCTGTCGATGATGTCGCATTTGGTCACGGCCAGAACCCGGTCTTTGTCAAGCAGTTCCGGATTGTACATCTCCAGCTCCTTCAGCAGCACCTTGTAGCTTTCCTTCACGCTCTTCTCCTCGGCGGAAACCATGAAGAGGAGAACCGAATTCCGCTCGATGTGGCGGAGGAAGCGCAGACCGATGCCCCGGCCCTCGTGCGCACCCTCGATGATGCCCGGGATGTCCGCCATCACGAATGATTTCTCGTCGCGGTATCTGACAATGCCGAGATTTGGCTCCAATGTGGTGAATGCGTAATTGGCGATTTTCGGCTTCGCTGAGGTAATGGTGGCGAGCAATGTGGACTTGCCGGCGTTCGGGAATCCCACCAGTCCGACATCTGCCAGGACCTTGAGTTCCAGGATGAACCAGCCTTCCTGTCCTTCCTCGCCTGGCTGCGCATATGTAGGGGTCTGCTGCGTGGCGCTCTTGAAATTGTTGTTGCCGAGACCGCCTCTTCCGCCCTTGCAGAGAATCTTCTCTTCTCCGGCCTCCATCATCTCGAAGATTTCCTCACCGGTCTCCGCATCCTTGATCACTGTTCCGACGGGCACATCAATGTAGATGTCCTTGCCCTGCTTTCCCTTGCACAGTGCGGCTCCGCCCCTCTCTCCGTCCTCAGCCTTGATAATCTTCTTGTACTTGAGATGGATGAGAGTCCAGAACTGCGGATTTGCTCTCAGGATGATGTGCCCACCGCGTCCGCCGTCTCCTCCGTCCGGCCCGCCCTTCGGCACATACTTGGCCCTGTGAAGATGAACCGAACCTGCTCCACCGTGTCCCGAGGCGCAGAATATCTTTACGTAGTCTATGAAATTCGAATCGGCCATATCTTTTTAATAATCAGTAATTTGGTGTGATACGGTCAAAATCCGCATCTCCTTCATCCAATATGCAAAGATAATGAAAATCGCCGACTATGGGACTATTTTGTGTAGATTCATAATGCTAAAATAGAAATCGTGTAAAAATAAAGGCTTAATATTTGGATACTGTCGAGCTGCGGCCGGCCTGAAACTGGGCGAACTTGTTCCAGGCAAGAACCGACGCAGCGAGCGAGTGCAGAGGCTGCGGTCACACCTTTGCGGAGCCTGACATCTATTTGATGATTGAACGAAATTTGAAAACTTTATATTTTAGTGCGAAGAAAGTGAAAAATTCACTAAATTCGCAGTGAAAAGAAAATTTGATTATGGTTATCAAACGAGATCATTACGTCAATCAAGTCATCGCAAAGCGCTGGAATGGTAAGGTAAAAATCATCACAGGACTGCGAAGATGCGGCAAATCATATTTGCTTTCTGAACTCTATAAAGGGGTGTTGTTGTCAGAAGGTGTCAGCGAGTCTGAGATCATAGAACTCAGCCTTGAGAAGAAGAGCAATGCCAAATACAGGAATCCGATTGCCTTGCAGGATTATATTCTCTCCAAGGCCTCTGACCCTGCAAGAAAATACTATGTGTTCATTGATGAGATTCAGTTGTGCCTCTCTGTCAAGAATCCCGACATAGATGAAAGTATAGTCACGGATAAGAACGATCCGTCGCTTAACATAACCTTCTATGATGTGCTGAATGACCTCAAGGACTACAAAAATCTTGATGTCTATGTCACCGGCAGCAATTCAAGGATGCTTTCGTCCGATATTGTCACGAACTTCAGGGACCGAGGTTCCGAAATCAGGGTGTACCCTTTGTCGTTCCGGGAGTTCTACAATGCTTTTGAGATGGAAAAAACGGATGCCCTGGAAGAGTACATACAACATGGTGGTATGCCCCTGGCAGTAACGGAGCCGGATGAAGCCGAAAAGCGCAAGTATCTCAAGGACCTCCATAAGAAGGTGTATCTTCAGGACATTGTCGAAAGGTATAAACTCAATGATGATGTAATCCTTGAAGCTTTGCTGGACGAACTGTATTCCTCAATCGGCTCGCTTTCCAACATGAAGAATCTGAGCAATGCCGTGTCAAGCAATCTCCAGAAGAATACATCAGATCATACTGTCAAGTTGTATGTCGATTACCTGATGGATGCATACCTGCTTTCCAAAGTCGCCAGATATGATGTGAAAGGCAAGAAGTACTTCGAATATCCGAACAAGTATTACGCAACAGATATCGGACTGCGTAATGCAGAACTGAACTTCAGGCAGATTGAGCGTTCCCACATAATTGAAAA
>SFPH01000220.1 GCA_004552115.1 Bacteroidales bacterium | reverse complement strand
TAATCCTCAGCTGGGGAGGCCTCAGGGGAGCCCTCGGACTCACTTTGGCGTTGATGGTGACATCCACATTGTCAATCCCGGAGGACATCAGGGAGCAGATTCTTCTCCTTACGGCAGGGGTGGTGACATTGACCCTGACGGTGAACGCCACTACCATCCGAAAGATGCTCCAGAAGCTCGGGCTTACGGATGTGCCTGCAGTCCAGTCATTTGTGGACTACAGTATCAGGAAGAGGGTGGTTGACTCTGCCGACAAGTATTACGACAAGATCAGTCACAGGGATGCATTTGCCTGTGCGGACTGGGACAGGGTCAGGGATTTCCTGCCGGCCAGGGAAACGAAGCCGGATATCAGCGGCTGTTCCGAAGAGGAACTCCTGCGCAATCTCAGGGTGCGCATTTACGGAACTGAATGCCAGCTCGTGCGCCAACTCTATGCAGACGGAACCATTTCCGCGGGCTCATATCACAAGCTGGTCAACTCCCAGGAACGCCACTTCGACAGCAACGGCTCCCTGCCTCTTTCCGACCGCAAGGTAATATTCAGCCTGTTCGAGGAAGGACGCTTCGTGAAATTCGTCATGGGCCACCGCTGGGCACGTCGTCTCTTCACCAGGTATATAGAGCGCAGAGTGGTGGAACTCAGCGATATAGGCAGGGGATTCCTGAGCCTTCAGAGGGACTCGCAGGACGAGATTGCGGATATGAAGTCAGCCGAGATTCCTGAGGAGCTGCAGAAGAAGCTGTTCTCGATCCTCGGGGAAGAAATAAGGGTCAACATCGACAGGATGAGAAAATGTCTGGATGATCTTGCCGCCGCTTATCCGGAGGAATATTCCAAGGCAATGACAATGAAGGCCGCGCGCATGATGCTCTGCAACGAGCGCCACGTCATCAGGAATCTCACCTATGACGGCATAATGTCCAAGAAGGACGGCGACATGATGGAGGATTCCATTGACACACGGTCCGAGAAACTGATGTAAGACCATTTTTCCGGCTGCCTGCCGGATTTGATTGAGCATGAATAAGAAAAAGATAATACTGATATCAGTCCTTGCCGGCCTCCTCTCGGGTGTCGTCCTGATGATTGCCTTCAACAGCCTCTGGGTCAGGAGCTCCGGCACGGAGTCCTGTATGTCCTGCCACGTCCATCCGGATTCCGAGATGTCCTGGAAACAGTCGGTGCATTACAGCAATGGGAGCGGGACCAAGACCGACTGCGCCGCCTGCCATCTGCCGCCGAAGGGCTCATTCGCCTACGTCCGGGCCAAGATGAGGATGGGAATGAAGGATCTCTGGTCCTATGCATTCAAGGACAAGGATAAAATCGACTGGGAGAGCAAGGGCGAGCTGGAGTACGCTTCCAGCATTGTCTTCAATGAATCCTGCAGGGAATGCCACGTCAATCTCTATCCGGAAGGCATTTCCGACGATGGGGTGACTGCCCATCTCTATTACGATGACAATGAGGAAAAACTCGGCCTTGAGTGCATCAGCTGCCATCTCGATGCCGGGCATTTCAATCCGGACTACAGCCATACGGCATTGAAGAAAGCCCCTCCGCAGTCAGGTGAGAAATATTCAGCGGCCGCAGTGGTAGATTCCTTCGAGGACTTCACGGAGACAGTACCGGGCACATCCGCATCCATCAGGATGATAGCCGTGCCGGGCGGGGAATTCACAATGGGCAGCCCGGAGGACGAGAAGTTCAGGAAAGATGACGAGGGGCCTTGCCGCCGGGTAAGGATATCCCCGTTCTTCATGGGGGAGACAGAGGTTACCTGGGACCAGTTCTGGGCCTTCTATTCCGAGACAATGTCGGAGGGACGCACCCCGCCGTCCGTCATCTACGCCAACAATACCAGACCCGACCTCGATGCAGTCAGCGGCCCGACCCCGCCGTTCGGTTTCCCTGACCAGGGCTGGGGAATGGGTGACAGGCCTGCCATCACAATGACCCATTACGCTGCGGAGACATTCTGCCAATGGCTCAGTCTCAAGACCGGCAGGACTTACAGGCTGCCTACCGAAGCCGAGTGGGAATATGCCGCCAGGGCCGGCTCGGAGGGTGCTTATTTCTTTGAGGGCAAGCCGTCTGACTATAGTGGAGAAGGCTTCTGGAACAAGGTCTTCGGGGCGGACACGACGGTCATAAACAGCTACGCCATCTACGGCGCGAACAGTTCAAACCGTACTCAGGAGCCGTCGTTCGTGAAGCCTAACGCATTCAGGCTCAGGAATATGCTTGGCAATGTGATGGAATATTGCTCTGACTTTTATGCTGAGAAGGCATATTCTGAAATCAATGAAGGAGAATTGGACCCGAAGGGGCCGCAGGAGGGCAAGGAATATGTCGTGAGAGGAGGTAATTATGCCAGTGATGCGGCGGACCTCCGCTGTGTGCCTGAGAACCTTAAGTGATAATGACTGAAATATTAATAACATTACAACTATGGAAAAGAACAAGATGAACAGGAGAGACTTCCTCCAGAGATCCACGATTCTCGGAGTCGGCGGAATTGTAGGCGTATCTGCCCTTGCCTCCGCCTGCAAGGGACCGAAATATGTCCCTCTGAGGAAGCCTGAAGAGTATTATATACCGGAGCTTCCGGACAAGGCTGCACCCGGCAGGGAAATCAAGGTCGGCGTTATCGGCTGTGGCGGACGCGGTTCGGGTGCCATTCAGAATTTATTCGATGCTGCTGACGGAATCAGGCTCACAGCCCTCGGAGACGTGTTCCCCGACAGGCTTGAAGGCCTCCGTAAAATGGCGGCTGAGAAACTCGGGCAGGAAGTTCCGGACGAGAACTGCTTCATCGGCTTTGACGCATATCAGAAGGTCATCGACTCCGGTGTGGATATGATCATTGACACCACTCCTCCGGTA
>SFPH01000219.1 GCA_004552115.1 Bacteroidales bacterium | reverse complement strand
GTCTCATTGAGCCTGCGGAACAATGCCGGATAGAGGATATCCCCGACGAGAGAGGATTTTCCGCTGCCGCTCACACCCGACACCACGGTGAGAACACCGAGAGGGAACGACACATCGATGCCCTTCAGATTATGCTCCATCGCACCTTCGACATTGACAGAATAGTTCCAGGAGCGTTTCTCCCTGGATATCCGCTCTCTTGCCCCGGTGAGATACTGGAGGGTGAGGGAACGGCTTACATCCTCCGGGGAAGCTTCTGAAGCGACGCCCTTGAAAACCACCTCTCCACCGTCTATTCCCGCCAGCGGCCCCATGTCGATGAGGAGGTCCGCAGCCTTGATGATTTCCTCGTCGTGTTCAACCACGACCACCGTGTTGCCTATGTCCCTGAGCCGTTTCAGGACTCCTATGAGCCTGTCTGTATCGCGGGGATGAAGTCCGATGCTCGGTTCGTCCAGGATGTACATCGAGCCCACCAGCGAGCTGCCGAGGGCCGTGACAAGACTGATTCTCTGACTTTCACCTCCGGAGAGGGTGCTGCAGGCCCTGTCAAGTGTAAGGTAGGACAATCCGACATCCGCCACGTACTGAAGCCGGGAGACCACCTCATCCACCGCCTTTCTAACGATACTCGTCTCATATTCAGTAAGTTCCAGTGTCCTGAAGAAGTCCAGAAGCTCCCCTGCCGTCATTTTCAGCAGCTCGTGAATATTCTTTCCGCCCACCTTGACATAGAGGGCATCCTTCCGGAGACGGCTGCCCTTGCACTCACCGCATACAGTCCTTCCGGAAAAGCGGCTGAGAAGATATTTGTACTGTATCTTGTACTTGTTGGATTCAACCCATTTGAAAAACTCATTGAGGCCGATGAGGGAGTCCTCCTCAGTTTCAGCCTTGCGCCCTTCCCAAATCATTGACTTCACCTCATCGGAAAGATTGCAATAAGGCTCGAATACAGGGATGCCATACCTCCCAGCCACATTGATGAGATGCTCCCTGAACCAGCCCATCTTCTCCCCTCTCCAGCAGGCAATGGCACCGTCATATATGCTCAATGCCTTGTCAGGTATGACGAGGTCCTCGCTGATTCCGATCACCTTGCCGAGTCCGCCGCAGACGGGACAGGCTCCGAGAGGGCTGTTGAAACTGAACATATACTCGTCAGGTTCCCTGAATGTCATCCCGTCCGCCTCGAAGCGGTTGTTGAACTCGCGCATCTCCGGCCGGGCGCCGGCATCGCGGACAACGTACATCTTTCCGAGGCCCTCCGAGAAACAGGCGGATATGGAGGAAAGCAGCCTGGTCCTGAGATCGGCGTCCATTTCTCCGTCAATCTTCACCCTGTCCACCATCAGCATCAATCCTTCCGGGAATGAATCCCCCTCAGAATCGGCCATGACATCGTCAATGCGCAATGTTCCATCGGCTGCGGAATACAAGCGTGAATATCCCTTTTCCTTCAATGCGAGGAGAAGTTCGACCTTGTCCTCCCTGGCATCCCAGCGCAGATCCGCCAGAAGATAGGCGGCAAACGGGCCGGAAGCCGAGCTCAGGAAGGCCATCACGTCATTGGAACCGTGGCATTTGACCTCTTCCCCGCTGATCGGGGAGAATGTCCGTCCTATCCTTGCGAAAATGATCCTCAGATAGTCATATATCTCCGTCACCGTGGCCACCGTGGAGCGCGGATTCCGCACATTCACCTTCTGCTCGATGGCAATGGCAGGAGGTATGCCCTCTATGGCATCGACATCCGGCTTCGACATCCTGCCGAGAAACTGTCTGGCGTATGATGAGAGACTCTCGGCGAAACGTCTCTGGCCCTCCGCGAACAGCGTGTCAAAAGCGAGTGATGACTTCCCGGAGCCGGAGACTCCGGTTATCACGGTAAACTTGTTCCGCGGAATTGTGATGCTTATGTTCTTCAGGTTGTTGACCCTGGCGCCGCGTATTGAAATATTCTCCCCTGCTTCCATATTCTGTCAATGCCGGATTATTCTTCATTAAGAATACTAAGTTAATCAAATTATTCATAATGACCAAATTTGTCTCAAAGCGACCAATGGGACAAAAGCAATGCTGAAACACAATGTGTAAATCGGAATTATTTTGTTAAATTTGCAATCTTAGACATTAACAGATATGGCGGAATTTAATTATACCGATGACAATATCAAGACTCTGGAATGGAACGTACACATCCGCCAGCTCCCGGCACTCCCGCAGCAGGGGTGTCAATTCGTCGATACGGCGGCGCAGCCCCCGGGCGGCCTCCGGGTCTGCTTGCTGCCGCTCCTCCGCCCGTAGCTCCCGGATGCGGGCGCGGATGAGAGCCGCGCTGTCGGCGTATTGGACGGACATCTCCAAAAGTGTCATAAGGCCACCTCCTTTCCGCGAATTTCGCGGCAGGGGGACAACTCCTGCCGGGCGAAGTCCGGCAGGCAGTCCCGGCAGACCCGGCTGCCGTTGCAGGCCCAGTATTCCTCTCCTAAAGTGATCTCCCGGCCGCAGAGGGTGCAGCGCAGGGTGTGCCGCCTCCGGCGGCTCTCTGTGTACAGCAAAAAAGGACCTCCTCGAAAAAAGAATAAAAAAGTTATTAAAAAAAGTGAATGATATA
>SFPH01000218.1 GCA_004552115.1 Bacteroidales bacterium | reverse complement strand
GATAGAACTCCTGTCACATACGGTAAAGGATGGCAGGGTGATAAGCCTCATCCACAAATACCTGTATGCCGGTGTGCTGATAGACGGAATGTACCACCCGACCCCGGAGGGGACGCCGCAAGGCGGTCCTCTGAGTCCGCTACTGAGTAATATTGTACTCAACGAGCTGGACAAGGAGCTGGAGAGGCGCGGACACCCGTTTGTGCGCTATGCGGATGATAGTCTCATCTTTTGCAGGAGCATGCGGGGAGCGGAGAGAGTGTGTGATGGCATCACGAAGTTCATCGAGAAGAAGCTTCACTTGAAGGTGAATCGCGAGAAGACGGAAGTGGGCTATGCACGCGGAATGAAGTTCCTCGGGTACTCGTTCTACAAGACAGGCGAGGGATGAAGGCTGCGGGCGCACCCCAAGAGCATTGCAAAGCTGAAAGTGAAATTGAAACTGCTGACAGGCCGAAGCAATGGAATGGGATACGAGCGGCGCAAACAGGTACTCCACGAGACGATACGCGGCTGGGTGGGCTACTTTAAGCTGGCGGATATGAAAACCGCCATAGAAGCCATAGACCAATGGCTCCGCAGGCGTATCCGAATGTGTATCTGGAAGGCGTGGAAGCGCCCGAAGACACGGGTGAAGAACCTAATCAAGTGTGGCATCAAGCCGTATTGGGCGTATATGTTGGGTAATGCCAGCAAAGGATATTGGGCCGTGGCAGGAGCTTTTATGCAGAATGTTGTCACGAACCAGCTGCTACACAGCGCCGGTTATCCTTGCCTGATGGACTACTACGTTCAATTGCACAGAGTGTAAGGAACCGCCGTATGCCGAACGGCACGTACGGTGGTGTGAGAGGTCGGGAAACAAAGGTAATAGGAGGAAAACTCCAAGAATCCTTTGTTTTCCTCCTACTCGATTTCTTCTTACTTTCCAGCCTCAACTGAGATTTTGCGGAATTCCTTAAGATCTTTCATAAGCTCAAGCGCAGCTTTGCGTGCTCTTGCACCAGCAGCCTTGTTACCTTTGTTTACCTGGGCGTCAGCATTCAGCTTGAATGCTTCGATTTCCCCATAGATTTTTTCGACGAGCTCTTTCATTGTGAATTTGGTTTATATGTTAATAATACTGTCAGACCAATACTTTCGGAATTTTCGTCCGCAATATAGGAAAATGCAAATAAAAAATCAAGAATTTTTCAAAAAATTGTAATTGCGTATCTGTCTGATTGTTTCGCAGATGACAGCTACCGGCATTTGCCCGACCCGCTTACATCTGGTCAAGCTGCAGTTTCCGTTTCTGCCCGATGCCGTTTACTCCGCGCTGCCGCTATCCGTTTCCGAATCGGCTGCATCCGTCTTCTTCTCGACCTTTGTATTGATTGCCGTCATCGCCCTGTTGATCCCGACAAACGCCCAGTCACGGATGCCGCTGACAGCCCGTTCGCACAACTGCGGAATCTCCTTCTGCTGCTCCTCGGAGAAGCTGCCCAGAACAAAATCCACCTGACGCCCTTCGGAGAATTCGTGCCCGACCCCGACCCTGAGCCTTGCGTAGTCCTGCGTTTCGATCAGTTCCTCGATGTTCCTCAGGCCGTTATGGCCGCCGTTGCTGCCTTTCGGGCGCATCCTGAGCGTTCCGAACGGCAGGTTGAGGTCGTCGCAGATGACCATAAGCTGGCTGACGGGGATGTCGAGTTCCTTCAGCCAGTACCTTACTGCGTTGCCGCTCAGGTTCATATAGGTTGAAGGCTTGAGCAGGTGGAAGCGGCGTCCCTTGCTGCTGATGGTTGTCCGGTCGCCGTATCGTCCGGTTTCAAAAACGGCACCGCTCGCTTCCGCCCAGGCATCGAGAACCATAAATCCGATGTTGTGCCTGGTGCGAGCGTACTCCGCCCCGATGTTGCCAAGTCCGACTATGAGGAATTCTTTATCTGACACGATTCTGAAGAAGTCGATTGTTACCAAATAAAAAAAGGTGACTCCAATCCGGAAGTCAAACTGACAACCTGCTTAGAGTCACCCTTGTAAATCAACAGATTAAGCACCAGCTGACTTGCGGGTTGCCTTAACCAGACAGATGATGGCATCCTTGTCGGTAACGATCTTGATGCCGTCAACCTTAACGTCGCTTGCCTTGATCTTCTTGTCGAGACCGAGTGAAGAGATGTTAACGGTAATGTCATCCGGAAGGTTAGCCTGAAGGCCGCTGATGCGGAGTGAGCGAAGTCTCTGGATGAACTTACCACCCTGCTGAACACCCACTGCGTGTCCCTCGATAACGAGAGGAACTTCGATGCATACAGGCTTGGTCTCATTTACAACAAGGAAATCCACGTGCAGGCACTCGTCAGTAACCGGGTGGAACTGAAGCTCGTGAAGAACTGCGGTGTACTTCTGGTCTCCGAGAACGAGATCAACGATGAAAGCCTTAGGAGTGTTGGTGACTGCCTTGAGCTCCTTGGCATCAACTGTGAAAAGAACGTTCTCGATACCGCATCCGTAAAGGTTGCAAGGAACAAGACCCTGCTTGCGGAAAGCCTTGAGAGTGGCTTTGTTGCCGACCTGACGTGGCTGGCCTTTAAGTTCAAAATGCTGCATTGTAAAATAAATTAAAATGTGTTACTCATCCC
>SFPH01000217.1 GCA_004552115.1 Bacteroidales bacterium | reverse complement strand
GAGGAGGGTGAGCACGTGCTGGTCCTGTCCAAGGAGAAGGATGTGGATGCGGTGGAGATGATTTTCGGCCAGAAGGTCAATAAGGACTGGAACAGCCGGAATATCGACTGGAACTCCATCGACGGGGTTCTGGTGTCCCGCCACGTGCTGGTGACAAGGCCTGACAAGAACGGGGTAAAGCTCGGAGACCTCCATCTCAGGAATCTCTACGGAGTCAATATCACAAGGGTCAACAGGGCCGGTATCGACATTCTTCCGTCATCCGGACTGCATCTTCAGCTGGGTGACAAACTCACTGTCGTGGGCCGTGAAAACGCTATTGAAAGAATGGCGGAAGTGCTTGGAAATCAGGAGAAGGAGCTTCGTACTCCAAACCTTTTCTCGCTGTTCATCGGCATTGTCCTGGGCCTTCTCCTCGGCAGCATCCCGATCATGATTCCGGGCATGAGCTCGCCAATAAAGCTGGGCATCGCCGGCGGTCCAATCATAGTGGGCATCCTTATGGGTGCATTCGGGCCGCGGATTCATCTGACGACCTATACTACACATAGTGCCAGTCTGATGCTCAGGCAGTTAGGCATCACGGTCTATCTGGCGGGCCTGGGATTGAGTGCCGGTCCGGGTTTCTTCAGCACGGTTTTCCGTCCGGAAGGCCTGCTCTGGATAGGAGCGAGCCTGGTGATGGCGATACTTCCTGTCCTGCTGGTAGGCTACATAGCCTCCCGCTTCCTCGGCACGGACTATTCCTCCAATGTGGGCATGCTCTGCGGCTCAATGGCCAATCCGATTGCCCTTGAGTATGCCCTGAGCACCGTTGACGATGACAAGCCGTCCGTAGCCTACGCCACGGTCTATCCGGTCTGCATGTTCCTCCGGGTCATCTCCGCGCAGATTATCATGCTGATATAGGATTCAGGAACTTCTACACTTCTTCCATCCGGGCGAGCTCCCAGCCGCAGAACTGCATCACAATCCTGTGAAGCTCGGTGCCCTGGCGGCGCGCCTCGACACGAGGGGCGGAGGCGTGGCCTTCTATCTGGGTCACGGCTTCCTGCCACTGCTGAGCGGCCTTGGTCTCGAAGTCCTTCTTCGGCAAGTATTTGATTTCCAGAATGTAACTGTGCTTGGACTGGTAATGCGTCAGGTTCGGGAGAAGGAAGAAGTCGCAGTAGCCGTGCTGACCAATGTACAAATCCCCGAACAGTTTCTCGAAGTTCCCCGCCTCCAGCTTGTCATAGTAGAGGCGCATCATATTGATGAACAGACTCTTACCGAAACGGCGTGGACGGACAAAAAACAAGGTCCATGGCTGATCTTCCAGGGCCTTGATATACATTGACTTATCTACATAATACAGATTATCCTCCCTCACCGACCGGAAGTCCGAAACTCCGTATGGTATCTGCCTGATCTGTTCCATTTCAATGCGTCAATTTCTGTACTCCTGCAAAACTAAACATTATTCGCCGCATCTCCTATCATGTGGTTAGAAAAAAAACAGAAAGACCGGCCACGTGCCTCTCGACACCGTGACCGCTCTTTTTTTCTGGAAACAATCGTTAGCAGGGATGCCTAAACGCCCTCCAGCGCCTGGCTGAGATCGGCGATGATGTCCTCGACATTCTCAATGCCGACGGAAAGACGCATCAGGTCAGGGGCCACGCCGGCCTCCTTGAGCTGCTGGTCTGAAAGCTGGCGGTGGGTGTGGCTGGCAGGGTGGAGGATGCAGGTGCGGGCATCGGCAACGTGGGTCACGATGGCCACGAACTTCAGGCTGTCCATAAACTTCACAGCATCCTCGCGGCTGCCCTTCAGGCCGAATGCAAGCACGCCGCAGGACCCGTTCGGAAGATATTTCCGGGCGAGGTCATGGTATGGGTCGTCCTCCAGGCCGCAGTAATGAACCCAGGCTACCTTGTCATTGGCTTTCAGCCACTTTGCGACCGCCAGTGCATTCTCGCAATGGCGAGGCATCCTCAGGTGCAGGGTCTCAAGGCCGAGATTGAGGAGGAAGCAGTTCATCGGGCCTGGAATTGAACCGAGGTCCCTCATCAGCTGGGTTGTCATCTTCGTGATGTAGGCCTTTCTCCCGAATGACTCGGTATAGGTGATGCCGTGGTAGCTCTCGTCCGGAGTGCAGAGCCCCGGGAACTTCCCGGCATTCGCGTTCCAGTCGAAATTGCCGCTGTCAATCACGGCTCCGCCCACCTGGGTGGCGTGGCCGTCCATATACTTGGTCGTGGAATGGGTTACAATGTCGGCACCCCATTCGAATGGCCTGCAGTTGACCGGAGTGGCGAAAGTATTGTCCACAATAAGCGGCACACCGTGCCTGTGGGCTATCCCGGCGAACCTTTCAATGTCGAAGACCTCGCCTCCCGGATTGGAGATGGTCTCGCCGAAGAGACATTTTGTATTCGGCCTGAATGCAGCCTCGATTTCCTCATCGCTGCTGTTCTGGTTGATGAATGTGCAGCTGATGCCCATCTTCTCCAATGTTACCCCGAAAAGGTTGAAAGTGCCGCCGTAGATGGCGTTTGCGGCAATGATGTGGTCACCTGCGGAGCAGATGTTCATCACCGCGAAGAAATTGGCGGCCTGGCCTGAGGATGTCAGGACGCAGCCCACTCCGCCCTC
>SFPH01000017.1 GCA_004552115.1 Bacteroidales bacterium | reverse complement strand
AGGTCAACTTATGAAGTGCAGATGCGGTAAAGGCCTCGTGCTGACGCCTCCCGGCAGTCGGATACTTCTTCACGCCTGCTGTGCGCCCTGCTCGTCCGCAATAGTGGAATGCCTTGTCAATCAAGGCTTCCGCCCTGTCATCTTCTTCAGCAATTCCAATATTTACCCGCAGGAGGAATATGACATGAGGCGCAATGAATGCCTGCGCTATGCCGCTGAGACCGGGCTGGAAATAGTCGTGGACAATTATGACCACAGGGAGTGGCAATGCATCGCCAGAGGTCTGGAAAAAGAGCCGGAAAAGGGACTCAGATGCGCCTACGCCTGCTCGCTTTTTCCGGGCGTGACCTGGTGGGAGATGAACTGGCGCAAAGGCGGGCTCCAGGACCGCAGAAACGAAATCATCCGCGAACACGGCTTTTATAATCAGCTGTATTGCGGATGTGAATTCAGTATCGCATCAAGTCCCGCGATGAAGGATCGGGACCTTATTTGACCCAAGCAGGGAAATTCTTCTTGAACAGGTAGTAGAAAATAATTCCGAGCCAGCTCGTCAGAACGATTAGGACGATGAACAGAATCTTCTTCACGTCGTCTCCCTGGAGTTTCCAGATGTCCAGCGCAGCCTTGATTGTCAGGACCACGCCAATAATCCAAATAAGAAATGAAATCATATCGTAAGGTCTTAAAATTTTGGCAAATATAGCGTTTTTTCTATTGAATAGTACCATCCAGCTCGATTCCCTCGGCGTCCCAGTCCAGATCGTCCCCTCCGGGCTCGTTGAAAGGCTGAAGGAAAGGATTGTGGGTGCGCTCGTAGGCAATGCTGGATTCCGGACCGTGTCCGGGCAGCACGCTCACGTGTCCGTCCAGGCCCATCAGCTTGTCCATTATCGCCACAATCATCTTGTCATAGTCTCCCCAGGCATTGTCAGTGCGCCCGATAGCCCCGGCGAACAGCGTGTCTCCTGAGAACAGCACTCCATCCTTCTCCCCGTACCAGCATACCCCTCCGGGAGTGTGTCCCGGAGTTGCAATCACTTGAAGTTCAATGTTCCCGAACTTTACAATGTCCCCATCCGCCACCGGCTTGAAATCAAAGTTTCCGTCCGCGGCCCTGAGGCCGAAGCCTTCTGTGAAGAAGCTGTTGTTCTCTAGAATGACCTTGTCGCCGGCCGACATCATCACGGGGATGTCATAATGCCGGGAGCATTCCGCCACTCCGTAGATATGGTCGAAATGGCCGTGGGTGAGCAGTATCATCTTGGGAGTCAGCCCCCTTTCCTGTATTTTCCCGTAGAGGGCGTCGGCTTCCCGCCCGTCGTAGAATCCCGGATCCACAATCGCGGCCTCCCCGGTCTCGTCCCAGACCAGGTAGCAGCATTCCTCCAGGGGATTGAAATGGAATTTGGCAATGTTCATAATGAATGCATATAAGTTTTAGGCCTCTTCAGAAGACCCTTTGCAAGGTCTGTCTGGCTTACCATGATGTTCAGCATTCCGCTGTCATAGAAATTGATGTCTGCGGTCTCGTCTCCGTCAATCTGAAGAAGGTTGGCGCAGTCCGGATACTGCTCCCTGACCTCCTCGAAGAAAGGTTTGCCGAGGAGCTTGATGCCGTCCGCCTGATCATCGCAGCTGCTGAAGCTCATCTCCAGGGCCTCGTCCGTCACAGGCTGGTCATCGTCGTCCACCATGATGAAGGACTGGAAGGTCTCCATATTGATTGTCCTGGTGTATTTCACTACGACAGAGCCCTTCGGCCATTCTCCTATGCCGAGATGGACAGGGGAGTCGTAGCCTGCGTATTCATCCACCGCAGCGAAGAAATAGAGCATCCCGTCGTGAGGAAGAAGGCCCTCCGGGTCGAGAGCGGCAATGTCTTCGCATCTTATCTGGCAGACGAAGGTGAGAGGGTAGTCCTCGTCGCCCTCCACCTTCATCATCGGGTATTCCATATCCGCCGGCATATCCGGGTCTCCCCACCATTTGCTCTCGCAGAACAGCGGTTTCACGGTCTTGGCAAGGTCAATTCTGATAGCCATGGCTATTTCACGATTTTATAATAATTCTCCTTTCTCGGCAATGCCTTCGGATTCGGAATGGCGGAGTAGCCCAGCGAAAGGGCTCCGATGCCGATATAGCCTTCCGGTATGCCGAGCTCCTTCATTATCTCAATGCCCTCTCCGGTGGCGAACATCTCCATTTCCCTGTTGATCCAGCAGGAGGCCAGGCCGATGGAATGGGCCGCCAGCATCATTGTCCCGAGAATGAGGGAGCCGTCCTGGACGGAGTTCCTGTTGTCCTTCACCGCCGGGGCGAACACCAGCACGATGGTAGGCGCATTGTAGTATGGGTTTGAGTCTGTCCCCATAATCTCCGCATTCATGCGAATGAGCTTCTTCATAAGTTCCTCATTCTGAACCGCTACGATGAACGGGTCCTGACGGTTCTTGCCTGTCGGGGCGAATGTGCCGGCCTCGAGGACGGTGAGGAGTTCCTCGTCCTTTATCTGCTCCGGCCTGTATTTCCTTATGCTGCGCCTTGTCTTGATGGCGTCCAATACCTGATTTTCCATTAGAATGTTATTTTAGATGATTTCAATCCTTTTGCTGAGACTTCCACCGTAACCGGACCTTCTCCGATTCTTTCGGCAATGACGGTGAGCTGGCCCGAGAACAGATGCATCTGCGGGTTCTGGAACGGCTCGAGGCAGGTGGCGTCACCATTGCCGATGGCCTTGAATCTTCCTGCTCCGCCCACCTTCACGCTGACCAGGCGGTCATCATTCGGAACGATGTTTCCTTCCTTGTCCAATACACTGACATTCAGGTAAATGAGCTCAGGATCGGCGATTCCGGCATAATCCGCTCCACCCTCGTTCCAGGCATCCATGGCGACTTTCAGGGAGTATGCCTTCCCGGCTGTCCTGACAGTTTCCTCAGCCACTGCCCGGCCTTCATTGTCGTAAGCCACGACCCGGATTTCGCCCGGCTGATATTTCACGTCCGGCCAGATGAGGCGGTATCTTCCCATCAATGTCCTGTCGTCCGGAAGAATGCCCTTCCATTCGCTGACAGGCGTGGTGTCCTTCCTGACGATGCCCTGGCTGACCCCGTTGACGAAGAGCTCGGCAGCAGGCCAGGATGTATAGACCATCACCGGCACATTCCTGCCTTCCTGTCCCTTCCAGTTCCAGTGCGGAAGCACGTGCAGAGTGGCCTCATCCCTGTTCCAGACGCTCCTGTAGAGGTAGAACCTGTCCTTCGGGATGGAGGCCAGGTCAATGATGCCGAACACGGAGGAGTGGCTCGGCCAGGCCTCGGTGTCGTACGGAGTCGGCTCGCCGAGATAGTCGAAGCCGGTCCAGACGAACTGCCCGGTCATCCAGGAGTAGGCCTCGTCGGCGGCGAAGTCCACGTCCGGGATGTTGGACCACCAGCAATACTCATTGTCATAGGAAGATGACTGCTGGTCCGGATGCATCCTCTGTGCGCCTGAGAGAGCATTGAAGTCCTCAGGCACGCTGCCGTCCGACAATGCCTGGCCCGGGAGATGGTAAACGCCCCTGGAACTTACTGTGGAGGCTGTCTCCGAGCCGAGGATTATGTTCTGCGGAAGCTTGGAATAAGCCTCGTTGTACCTTCTTGTCTTGTAGTTGAAGCCCGGGATGTCGAGCCTGGCGCCGAAACCGTTGTTCACCACGGCGTCGAACTGGTCCATTCCGCAGGTCACGACCCTGCCGGGGTCCTCCCTGTGGCAGATGTCCTGCAGCATCGAGGCTACCTTGTATCCGTCCGGAGTCCATTGTGTCGGAACTTCATTGCCGATGCTCCACATTATCACGGAAGGGGAGTTGCGGAAATGGCGGACCATATTGATCACATCCTTCTCCGCCCAGTCATTGAAGTACCGGTGGTAGCCGTTCTCGCATTTTGCCACCTCCCATTCGTCGAAGGCCTCCGGCATTATCATGAAGCCCATCTCGTCGCAGAGTTCCACCAGCTCCTCCGCAGGCATGTTGTGCGAGGTCCTGATGGCGTCGCAGCCCATATCCTTCAGCATTTTCAGCTGGTGATGGATGGCTGTCCTGTTTATGGCGGCACCGAGCGGGCCGAGGTCGTGGTGGAGGCAGACGCCCCTGATGATGCGCCTCTGTCCGTTGAGGAAGAACCCGCGGTCGGCTATCCACTCCACAGTCCTGATTCCGAAGCGGTTGTCCACAATGTCGAGGATTTCCCCGTCACGGATGACGGCCGTCTCGGCCTTGTAGAGAACCGGGTTCTCCGGTGACCAGAGCCTTGGGGAAGGGACGATCAGATTCTGTATGGCAGGGTCTCCGTGGCAGATGGCCCTGGAGTCCGTCCTTTCGGCCACGATGCGGTCCTCATTGTCGAAAATTCTGGTCCTGACAAGCAGGGTCTCGCCTTCGGCGGCGCCTTCGACATTGGTGGAGATCCTGACTCCGGCCTCCTCCGCGGATACCTTCGGAGTGGTGATGAATACGCCCCACACCGGTATGTGGACAGGGTTTGTCTCTATCAGCCTCACCTTTCTGTACAGTCCAGCCCCGGGATACCATCTGGATGAGAAGGGTCTGTTCTCGAGCAGGACAACAATTTCATTGCGGCCCTGCCTGAGGGCACCGGTGATGTCGAAACTGTATGAATTGTAGCCGTATGGCCATTCGCCGACCTTCACCCCGTTCACCAGCACCTGAGCCTCGCTCATCGCCCCGTCGAAAAGAATGGTACGGCTGAGATTGCCGGAGATGTCGATGAAGGTCCTGTAGCAGCCTTTGCCCATGTACGGGAGGCCTCCGCTGCGGCCTGTCTTCTCGGTAGCCTGTTTCTCTCCGTTCTGTACCACAGCCACTACCTGGAGGTCATTTTCCTTCGAGAAAGGACCGGTGATGGCCCAGTCGTGAGGTACTTTCACCGCAGTCCAGCCTTCGCCGGCCTTCCAGTCGTGGTCCCTGCGGAACTCCCAGTCTGTCAATGTGGTCTCTTTCCTCGGTGCGGAAGCCGTGGCGGCTGCGGTAAGCTGCAATGCGGCCAGGGCCGTAATTATTATGCTTGTCAATGTCATATTTACCCGTATTAGTCTTTTTGTCAGTATTGGCAACGAAAGCAGAGACGGCTATTTGCCGGCTGCCTCCGTGAATGCGTCCATAGCCCTGGTAGGCATGCCGTTCTTGAAGGCTCCCATATTGTAGCCGAGCTTGTCCTTGTCTGTCTCAGGCTCCCAGTAGAATACTCCTAGGCAGCGTTTTTCAGCCTTTGCCTTGGTCAGCAGGGAGGAGAGCATCTGGTAGGCCACATCCTCGTACCAATAGTCCATTCCGGTCTCGCAGATCATCACGTCCTTGCCGTATGTAGCAGCCAGAGTTCCGATATTGGAGATGCAGGCATTGACCTTCGGGGCCCAGTTGGAGTTCTCTGTCTCGGTAGAGCCTCCGGGATATAGGGAAAGACCTATGATGTCGTATTTGCCCTTGGCTCCCAATGCGTCAAGTACCCACTTGGCAGTGCCGATGGTCTGCCCGTTACTGATGTGGACAATGACCTTGGCATCCGGATAGACTGACTTCACGGCATCGTAGCCCGCATTGTTGAGGGCGATGTAGTTGTCCTTGCCTCCCTTCGAGATGCAGCCTCCGGCCCAGTCGGCATAGACTCCGCTTTCCCCGTTCAATGCCTTGTGGTACAGCATTCCGTCATTGACCTCGTTTCCGACCTGAACCCAGGCCACGTCGATGCCTTCGGCCTTCAATGCCCCGAGAACATCCTTGGTATGGTCCGAAACGGCTTTGCAGAGGCCGGCAAGGTCGAGATCAAGCCAGGCGGCAGGGATTACCTGCTTGCCAGGGTCTGCCCAGGAGTCGCTGTAATGGAAGTCAATCATCAGCCTCATTCCGTTCTCCTTTGCCCTTCTTGCCATCTCCAGGACATCATCCTTGCCGGAATACCCGTCAGCCGGATTGACCCAGACCCTGAGCCTGATGGCGTTCATTCCGAGCTCCTTCATGAGAGCGGTGCATTCCTTTTCCTTATAGTCCCTGCTGCGGAATTTGCAGCCCACATCCTCCAGCTTGGTGGTCCAGCTGATGTCTGCTCCGAGAGCGAATCCGGAATTGTCGCCCTGATTGGTGGACGGGCCGTCCTCAGAGCAGCCCAAGGCAATGAGGGCTGCTGTGATAATTGTGGTCAATGGTCTGATATTCATATAGTTTCAATGTTTTTGATATCTGTAGATCTGCCAGGAGTTGTACAGGTTATGCCAGATGCTGTACAATCCTCCCGCAATGGAAGTTTCCGGTGAAAGGAAGGTGTAGCCCATCCAGATGGCGAAGACCGTGTTCTTCTGTCCCAGTGCCTGGCCGCAGGTTGTAGTGCGGCTCTCCCTCAGCCCATCTTCCCCGCCCTTGGCAATGTCGTACCTGCCGCCCAGGACATGGCCCGCCCAGAACTGGAAAATGCAGGAGGCCAGGGATACGGCTCCTATGGAAAGTATCAGGACCACCGGCATTGTACTGTGCACTATCGCCTTGACTGTCACCACGATGGCGAGGAAGAGACCGACGGCCCATATGTAGAATGCGAGGTCTGCTTTCCGGGCCAGCCGGCTGTGGATTTTCGGCGAGATGTATCTCAGGAGCCATGCGCAGAAGCAGGGCATTATCAGCAGAGGGAATACTTTGGCCAGTATCATCATTGACGCGGAGATGAAGTCCACACCGTGTTTCGGCTGGACAATCGGAACGATGGCGGGCACGAGAATGGCCGTGAGAACATTTATGAGTATGGTGTAGGTCGTGATTCCGGCAACGTCTCCGCCCAGTTTCTTTGTCACGACCGCCGCCGCTGTGGCCGTAGGGCATATCAGGCAGACCATTGCGCTCTCGATGAGCACTGTGCTTTCGCCGCAGTCCGGAACCAGATGTCTCAGGAGAACGATGCTCAATCCCAGCAATGTGAACAGCCCGCCCTGTACCAGAAGCATCCATCCGTGCCATCTGTGCGGTCTCAGGTCTTTCGGCTCTATGCGGCAGAATGTCAGGAAGAGCATCACGAAAATGATCAGCGGCTGGATTATCCCCACTGTGTTTTCCAATGCGGGCCCGGCGGGGTGCAATGCCGGAATCCAGTGATACAGGAGGTACGCCGACGCCCCTGCTGTCATTGAAATAGGCAGCATCCAGTCCTTGATTGCTTTCTTTATGTCCATATCTTCAGCAAGACTATCGTACAAAATTACAAATTATTCTGTTATTTTTGCCAATCGGATATGGCATCATTGACAAGAATAATTTCCGATGACGAATTCGGCATTGTCCTCCTGCGGAAAAGCGGGAGGAGCCGTGGCCTGAGCATCAGGGTGCGGACGAGAGCGACCAGGGAAGGGGCGAGGGTGACGGTCAGCATTCCTGTCCCGGCACCGTTCCAGGCGGGTCTCAGCTATCTCGAATCCAAACGTGACTGGATAAGGCGGGCTCTGGCCTCACAGGATGCGCGGACTGAAAAGGCTGTCTGTGAAGGCAGGGCTCAGGAACCTGTCCGGGACGGTCTCGCGATAAGTACACTGTCCTGCCGGATACTCTTCCGGGCAGATGCCTCTCTGAAGAATAAAGCACTCATTTCCAATGAGATGGACAATGAAGGACAGCCCCTCAGGACCATTTCTTTCCCTTCCTCCTGGGTGGATTCCGGGGGAAATGTTACCGATCCCGCGAGGGAGAAATGGCTGGGCGGAGTGCTGGCGGATGTCCTCAGGCAGGAGGCGAAAGCATATCTCCCGGCGAGACTGGAAATGCTGGCCTGCCGCTTCGGCTTCAAGTATGCCAGAGTCTTCATCAAGCACAATCTCACGAACTGGGGAAGCTGCTCGTTCAAGGGTAATATTAATCTGAATCTCAATCTGTTGCGCCTGCCGGAACATCTTGCCGACTACGTGATTCTGCACGAGCTC
Source organism: Bacteroidales bacterium (assembly GCA_004552115.1). Next base: position 4,859 of record SFPH01000017.1, on the reverse strand, counting down.
TGCCATCTTCGGGAGGCGAATCACGGGCCGGGTTTCCATGCCCTTCTGGGCCGTATTCTGACGGAGTATTTCAATGCAGCCCCGCATCCCGGCGAAGCCGGTTTCGTGGAGGCCCTGTCCGCCGGCGAAGTCGAGCATTGGCTCAGGAAGGAAATCTCCCGGTGGCGGCTGATGTGATCATTTCTTCTTGACCGGCTCCAGATGCAGCATTATGTGGGTCTGCTGGCCGAATTCCTCTCTCAGTCTCTTCTCAATGCGGACCGAATGGGCGTGAGCCTCTTCCAGACTTGACTCTCCGGGCAGCCTCAGATGCATCTCGATGGCGATTCTGTTGCCGAGCTTCCTGGTCCTCAGATTGTGGATGTCGGTGACATCGTTCTCCTCCAGGGTAAGTTCGCGGATTCTGGCCTCGGTCTCGGCAGGAAGGCTCTTCTCGAGAAGCTCGCCGAGGGATTCGCCCAGGAGCTTGAGAGCCGTGATGATGATGAACACGCTGACGACGACTGCGGCTATCGGGTCGAGAATGGCCCATCTGTCCCCGAGGAGAATGGCACCTCCGATGCCGGCGGCCGTGCCTATGGATGACAATGCGTCACTCCTGTGATGCCAGGCGTTGGCCTCCACTGCGCCGGAGTCCACCTCCATTGCCACCTTGTGGGTGATTCTGTACACGAACTCCTTCATCAGAATGCTGACCAATGCGGCAGCGAGGGCTATCCATCCGGGAGTGTCCAGACTTTCACCCTTCAGCACCCTGAATATTTTATCTATTCCGTCCCATCCTATCATCACTCCTACCCCGAGCAGGCCAGGGTCTCATATTTTCCGTGGCCGTAGTCATGGTCGGCATCAGCCGGTTTCGTGCTGATTCTGACGAATGCCAGGACTACCAGATCGGTCAGGAAGTCGCTCAGGGAGTGCACGGCGTCCGCTATCATCGCCGCCGAATGTCCCAGGACACCGGCCGTGAATTTGAAAATGAGGAGCAATACGTTCACGATGCTTCCGAGAATCGTGACACGGTAAATCTTCTGTTCGCGTTTCATGGAATACCTTCTGTTGGGCCGCAAATATATCTCTATTTTTGCGGAAATCATTGTAATATCGGAAATTATTCCTAAATTTGCACGCTTTTCCGCATTGGAAGAGAGATTGATAAATATTCACAACAAAATTTTTTGCGCAATGGCAGAGTATCTTAACGCCGAAAAGAAGCAAGAGATTTTCGCGAAGTACGGAAAGTCTAATACAGACACCGGCTCTCCAGAGAGTCAAGTTGCTCTATTTTCCTACCGTATCAATCATCTTACCGAGCACGTGAAGAGGAACAAGAAAGACGTTGCAACACGTCGTGCCCTTCTTCGCCTCGTAGGTAAGAGACGTCAGCTCCTCGACTACCTTCAGAGGACCGACATCGAGAGATACAGAAGCATCGTCAAGGAGCTTGGTCTCCGTCGATAATAGGAAGGAAACCAAAGGACCGGTTCCGCAAAGAACCGGTCCTTTTTCGACCATCATTCACCCTACCTGCTTTCAATAAGCAAGACCCGCGGCAGGCAAGGGTATTGAAATAAAGTAAGTTACGACAATTTAGACTTCCATTGGGGAAGGCGGGTCCAAGAAGCACTAATGAACATCATCAACAAGAAAATCGAATTATCCGACGGTAGGGTAATCGAAATCGAGACCGGCAAGCTCGCCAAGCAGATGCTCCTCGCCACTGTCTGCGCGGCCAAGGAGGTAAAGGAAGGAACTGACTTCATGCCTCTTACGGTTGATTACAAGGAAAAATTCTATGCTGCGGGACGTTTCCCGGGCGGATTCATGAAGCGCGAGGGCAAGTCCTCCGATTATGAAATCCTCATTTCCCGTCTCATTGACCGTCCTATCAGGCCTCTCTGGCCATCCGACTATCATCTGGAGACCTTCGTCAATGTGACCCTCATCTCTGCCGACAAGGACACCCAGCCGGATGCACTCGCCGGACTTGCAGCATCCTGCGCCCTCGCGGCATCAGACCTTCCTTTCGAGGGCCCGATTTCAGAGGTCCGCGTATGCCGCATTGACGGCCAGTTCGTGATCAATCCGGGATTCGAGGACATGAAGAGGAGCGACATCGAGCTTATGGTCGCCGCTACCGAGGAGAACATCATGATGGTCGAGGGTGAGATGAAGGAGGTCAGCGAGCACGACATGCTCGAGGCCATCAAGTTCGCCCACGAGGAGATCAAGAAGCATTGCCGTGTACAGAAGGAACTCATTAAGGAGCTCGGCAATGATGTCAAGAGGGATTATCCTCACGATGAGGAGGATGAGGACCTCAGGAAGGCAGTTCACGAGTTCTGCTATGACAAGTGCTATGCTCTCGCGAAGTCTGCGAAGCCGAAGCACGAGAGGGAGGACGGATTCGCCCAGATCAAGGAAGAATTCCTCGCAACCCTCTCCGAGGAGGACCAGGAGGCAAAGGCTGCAATGGTTGCAAGATATTACGGTGACGAGGAGAAGGCTGCCATGAGAAATATGATTCTCGACGAGGGAATCCGTCTCGATGGCCGCTCAAGCACACAGGTACGTCCAATCTGGTGCGAGGTTGGCTATCTTCCTTGCGCACATGGTTCCGCAATCTTCACCCGCGGCGAGACCCAGTCTCTCGCTACCGTGACCCTCGGAACCAAGCTTGACATGAAGGAGATGGACGAAGTTCTCGTCCAGGATGACCAGCAGATTGTCCTCCACTACAACTTCCCGCCGTTCTCTACCGGTGAGGCAAGGCCGCAGCGCGGTGTGGGCCGTCGCGAGATCGGCCACGGAAACCTCGCTCTCCGCGCCCTCAAGCCTGTAATCCCTACAATGCCTGAGAACCCTTACGCAGTGCGTATCGTTTCCGATATTCTCGAGTCAAACGGCTCATCTTCAATGGCTTCCGTATGCGGTGGCTGTCTTGCCCTGATGGATGCCGGCGTGAAGATCAAGAAGCCGGTTGCCGGCGTTGCAATGGGTCTCATCACCGACAAGGACAGACCTAATGAGAGATATGCCATCCTCACCGACATTCTCGGTGACGAGGATCATCTCGGAGATATGGACTTCAAGGTTACGGGTACGGCTGACGGTATCACCGCCACCCAGATGGACATCAAGGTTGACGGTCTTTCATACGACGTTCTCGCCAAGGCTCTCGAGCAGGCCCGTCAGGGCAGGCTCCACATAATGGGTGAGATGATGAAGACCATCAGCGAGCCTCGTGAGGACTACAAGCCGTTCGTTCCGCGCATCAAGCAGATCGAGATCGAGTCCGACTTCATTGGCGCCGTCATCGGAAAGGGCGGAGAGACCATCCAGAAGATCCAGAAGGAGACCGGCACCACCATCACCATTACCGAGGATACCGAGAGACACAAGGGCATTGTGGATATCTTCAGTGCCGACAGGGATGCTCTCGACAAGGCTCTCGCCTGGATTGAAGGCATCTGCGCCGTGCCTGAGGTCGGTGCCGTATATCACGGCAAGGTGGTTTCAATCCTTGACTTCGGCGCATTCGTCGAGATACTTCCCGGCAAGGAAGGCCTTCTTCACGTGTCCGAGATCGCCTGGGAGAAGACAGAGAACGTGGCTGACGTGCTCAAGGTCGGCGACGAGGTGGATGTCAAGCTCCTCGAAATCGACGAGAAGAGCGGCAAGATGAGACTCTCCATGAGAGTTCTCCAGGATAAGCCGGAGGGATATGTAGAGCCGGAACGCCGTCCGAGAGGCCCTCGTGACGACAGGAAGGGCGACCGTCGCCCGAATGACCGCAGAGCTCCTCGCGATGACCGCAGGGCACCGCGTGACGACCGCAGGGGAGAACGCCGCGATGACCGCAAGGCTCCTCGCCGTCCGTTCGGCCAGAAGAATGAGGAAGCTGCTGAAAAGGCTCCTGATTTCGAGACCGGCTCCGAGGACATTCTGTTCTAGTTTTCGGAATTTAATGACGAGCGGTGACCGGGAATCCGGCCACCGCTGTTTTTTTTGAACCGGAGTTCATTTTGATGGTGACAGTTTCAATTATTCAAAAATTAGTCTATATTTATCGCAACATCAACAATGACAACCAAATGACAATGAAAAAGCTTTCAGCAGCCATTGCGGCATTGCTTGCCGGCCTCACCCTGTCTGCCCAGGAGCTTGACCCTGCCACCCTCGCCAAGAGGGAGGCCAGGAAGAACCTCGTGGTCAAGGAATGGAACACCGACGCCAGGACCAAGACCCGATGGCTCGACAGGCAGACCAAGTATGATTCCCAGGGACGCAAGGTGGAAGAGATAGAATATGCCACCTACGGCCAGAAATGGAGGGAGACATTGGAGTACGGCGAGAACGGACGCGTCGTCAAGGAAGTGGAGTATGACGACAGGAACAAGCCTGTACGCATACGCAAATATGAATGGAATGCAGACGGAACCAAGAAGAAGCAGTATAATTATGCTCCCAATGGCAAGTTGCTGACGGTCAAAGTTTTCGAGTATATTTTCGACGATCCTGAATAATGCCGGAAGGAAGTGGGGCATATGGCGGCGAGATTTGCGGAACCCTGTCCGGAATGCACTGCATCACGCTTGACGAGATGGATTCCATCAAGCTGATGAACAGGGTGGATACGAAATTCCTCACCGATTTGGAAACCCTCGGGGAGATTCTCCGGAGGGCCGCTCCGCTTTACAGTGTTCTCGAGACAGGCGGCGACAGAGTCGCCGGGTATGATACATTGTATTATGACACTGATGGCTACAGGATGTATCTCGATCACCATCAGCGCCGTCTCAACCGCCGCAAGGTACGCACCAGGACATATCTCACATCCGGGGATACCTATCTGGAAA
>SFPH01000216.1 GCA_004552115.1 Bacteroidales bacterium | reverse complement strand
GGAACTTTTGTCAGCGGGCCATATCCGCTTGAATTTCAATATGGAAGGGGCTGCTTACTGGAGACTTCGCAGAGTTGATTTCAAGAAGGATGGCAAGATTTTAGATGTGCTTCCTTCATTGAATTTCTCAAGCGCATGGGCGAGCCGGGGAGGAAAGGACGAGTGGCTGATGGTGGATCTCGGAGCCGAGGCCGACGTTGACAGCATAAAGTACCATTGGATACATCCGGCAGGGAAGACAGATGTATTCGTGTCCCGGGATTCCAGGTCCTGGAAGAAGGCGGAGTCGGACAAGTTCAGGGCAAGGTATGTCAAGATTCTTATGAACGAACCTGACGAGTCCGGACACTTCGTGCTCAGCGAGCTGGAGATGATGGGCCGTGGCGGAGCAGTGGCAATACCTTCTGAAAGGAAGGGAATGGAGGGCAACCGCTATTACCTGAATGGCGGAGACTGGAAACTGGCAAGGGCCGGCTCATCCCATACAATCCAGGCCACCGTGCCTGCGACTGCCCTGACTAGCTACATCAATGTCGGAGCAGTGCCGGAGCCTTTCGTTTCGGACAATATGAGGCAGATATCAGAGTCATATTTCAGGTCTGATTTCATTTACACGACAACATTCGACTGTCCTGAGGCTTTCAGCGGCAGAAGGGTTTACCTCAATCTGGACGGCGTGAACTGGAAGGCATCCGTGAAGGTGAACGGGACCGCCGCAGGGAGAATAGAGGGGGCCTTCAGGAGAGGATGCTTCGACATAACCTCACTCATCACACCTTCAGGCAACACCCTGGAGGTGACAGTGGAGAAGAATGAGCATTTCGGCCCTGTGAAGGTCAAGAACACCGAGACAACCGATCTCAACGGCGGCATTCTCGGGGCCGACAACCCTACATTCCACGCTACGATAGGCTGGGACTGGATTACATCCACGCCGGGCCGCGAGGTCGGAATATGGAACGACGTCTATCTCACCTCCTCAGAGGGAGTCAGGGTAAGCGACCCGGTAGTGCTGTCCAGGGTTGACGGAACTTCCGGAAAGGCCTCGATGACGGCAGCAGCCATTGTCAAGAATGATATGGACAGTGCAGCGGAGGTGATTGTAAGAGGCTGGATAGGGGACATAAAGTTTGAAAAGAAGGAGACTCTCCAGGCCGGTTCTGAACTCGAGGTGGAGTTCGGGCCTGAGGATTTCCCGCAGCTCAGGGACAGGGAAATGAATCTCTGGTGGCCGTCCACCCTCGGCGAACCGTTCCTGTACGATGCCGGATTCGAGGTGGAGTGCGGCGGAAAGGTCTCCGATGCCATCAGCTACAAGGCAGGAATCCGTGAAATGACTTACGCCGAACTTGACAGCAGGGCGCAGATTATGATCAATGGCGTCAGGGTTGACCCGCTCGGCGGCAACTGGGGCTTCTCCGAGGGCAATCTCAGATACAGGGCGCGCGAATACGACATTGCGGTGGCTTACCATAAGGACATGCATTGCAATATGATACGCAACTGGGTGGGCCAGATCGGCGACGAGGAGTTTTACGAAGCCTGCGACCGTCACGGCCTGATGGTCTGGCAGGACTTCTGGCTTGCCAATCCTTGGGACGGCCCAGACCCGTATGACGAGGCGATGTTCATGGACAATGCCGAAGATTATATCAAGAGAATCAGGCGCCATCCTTCGATTGCAATATACGTGGGCCGCAACGAGGGCTATCCTCCGGAAAACCTCGACAGGGGACTGAGAAATGCCGTCGCTTCACTTCATCCTGGCCTCGGATTCATATCCAGCTCTGCCGATGACGGAGTCTCCGGACACGGACCTTACTGGGCTGTATCCGACAGGGAATATTTCTCATTGCAGACCGGCAAGCTCCATTCTGAAAGGGGAATGCCGAATGTCCCGAATATCGAGAGCCTCCGCAGAATGCTTTCTCCTGAGGAAATGTGGCCGGTCAATGAGGGATGGGCAAAGCACGATTTCACAATGCTCGGGGCGCAGCGCGGCAGAGAGTTCATCAAAATGATGTCGGAAATGTTCGGAGAGGCTTCAAGTGCAGAGGAGTTCACCGAATGGGCTCAATGGATAAACTATGACGGCTACAGGGCAATGTTCGAGAGCTCGCAGACCTGCCGTCAGGGCCTTCTCATCTGGATGAGCCATCCTTGCTGGCCGTCGATGGTATGGCAGACTTACGACTATTACTTCGACCCGACAGCTGCCTATTTCGGTACCAAGAAGGCCTGCGAACCTGTTCATATCCAGTACAATCCTCTTGCGGAAAAGGTTCAGCTCGTCAATATTTCCAGGAAGGATTTCACTTCCGTTGAGGCCTATGCGGAAGTCCTGGATATTTTCGGAAGGCGGATTTCAGCCGATACCTGCACCACGCCGCTTCCGGTGGACACGACATTGAATGTGATGGATGTCCGTGTTCCGGAGGGACAGGATGCATATTATCTCAGGCTCAGCCTGAAAGCTGACGGGGAAGCGCTGTCGGATAACTTCTACGTACGCAGTGCAGGAGATTCCGGGCTCAAGTCCCTTCTCTCATTGCCTGCCGCTGAGGTCAATGTCAAGACACGCTTCCGGAAACATGACGGAACCGTAACCTGCAATGCATTGGTTTCCAATGATTCCGATGTGCCTGCCATGATG
>SFPH01000215.1 GCA_004552115.1 Bacteroidales bacterium | reverse complement strand
GTAAGGGAGCCCACTATCCAGTTGTGCGCCGCTCCGAAATCAGCCGCACCCTGTCCGCCGGCGAAACTGTTGGCGCCGATCGGCAGCAATGAAAAGCCGATTGCGGTAACGACAGTGGCAGCCACAATCGGGGAAATGATCTTGATCCAGTATTTCGCAAAAAGGCCGAGAATTCCCTCCACAATGCCGCCGATGATGACGGCACCCATCAATGTCCCCATTCCGCTGCCTGTTCCTATGACAATGGCGAGGGAAAGGAATGTGAAGCTGATACCCATCACAATAGGCAGTCTCGAACCGATTCTCCAGACAGGAAAGAGCTGGATGAATGTGCCGATTCCGGCGATTATCATACAGTTCTGGATCAATGCTCCCTGAAGGGCAGGATCCACGCCGACAATTCCGGCGAGAATGATGATAGGGGTAATGTTGCTCACGAACATCGCAAGCACGTGCTGGAGGCCGAACGGAACGGCCTGCGCAAACGGAACTCGTCCGTCAAGCTGATAAATGCTGGACTTTGACATATCTGGTTAAAGTTTTCGGAAATTGACTGTCTGCTTCTCAGCATCCATCGAATCGATGATGGCAATGCTTTCAAGATGATAGCCTGCGGCCCGGAGTATCCTGCCGCCTTTCTGCTGGCCTTTCTCGATGGCGACTCCCAGACCGACGACATTTGCGCCGGCCTGCTTCACGATATCGATCAGCGCCATCATCGCCTGGCCGTCGGCGAGAAAATCATCTACGATGAGAACCTGGTCTCCCTCATTGAGATACGGCTTGGAAACGAAGACATTGTTCATCCGCTTATGCGTGAAGGAATATGCCCGGGACACATATTTGTCATCTGTGCTGTTGGCCGTCTCGCCCTTCTTGGCGAAGACTACAGGGACATCGTACAGGTCCGCCAGCATTGTCGCTATCGCAATCCCGCTCGCCTCGATGGTCAGGATCCTGGTCACAAGCTTCCCCCTGAAACGGCGCTTGAATTCATAGGCAATCTGCCTCATTATGTCAATGTCAATCTGGTGGTTAAGGAAGTTGTCCACCTTCAGGATATTGCCCGGCTTGATGACGCCGTCCGCAAGAATTTTTTCTTCAAGAAAGTTCATTGTACTATGTTTCAACGGTCAAGTATTGTCAGCAATTCCGAAAACTTGTCAATATGGAAGTCCGGTCCTGCCGAGGCCAAAGTTTCCCTGTCGTGATTGCCCCATGTGACCGCACAGCAGCGGCATCCTGCCCTTTTCCCCATCTCAATGTCAAATGTGGTGTCCCCCACGACCAATGTCTCCCCAGCTCCGACTCCCATGCGCTGAAGAAGTGTCAGGACCATCTCAGGCTCAGGTTTAGGTGCAAGATTGTCACTGTTGGATACAATCTTTTCAAAGCAAAGTGCAATATCGTTGTTGGCAAGTATGGTCTCCAGCGACTCGGCGTTTCTGGAAGTTGCTATGGCCATCCTGATGCCTTTTTCCTGCAACCCATGCAGCGTCTGGGCCACTTCCGGGAAAAGCAGGACCTTATCCACAGCGTATTCCTTGAAGAATTTCTTGTATCTTTCCGTAGCATCAACAGCCTGTGAATCAGAGAGATTGCCAAGTTTTGCAAGGGCCAGAAGGAGCTTCATGCCGATTGTCCTGCGCATATCCTCCTCGTCCGGAACCGGCATCCCCATATCCGTGAAAGTCCTTCTCATGGTATCGACAATGACGGTGGCGGTATCCGCGAGAGTCCCGTCAAAATCGAAGATAATGGTGGTAATCAGGTTCATATTTCACAAATTTACGTAAATTTGCGGAATATGACAATGGTTACAGAATCTGAAACAGTATTTGCTTCAGATACTTTTCAAAAGGACAATTAATCAAGTATCCGGAACATGAAAATTTTAGGCAATATCATCTGGTGGATCTTCGGAGGCCTTGAATCCGCCATCGGCTACTTCACGGGAAGCCTTGCCGTAGCAGTCACCATCATCGGCATTCCATTCGCCCTCCAGACCTTCAAGATCGGTCTTTACTGCCTCTGGCCATTCGGCTCCACAATCAGGCAGTCAGAGGATTCCAACGGATGCATCACCGTTCCGCTGAACATACTCTGGTTCATATTCGGAGGCCTCTGGTCATGCCTTATGCATCTGTTCTTCGGCATTCTCCTCTGCATCACCATCATCGGCATACCTTTCGGCACCCGCCACTTCAAGATGGCCGGCCTTGCGCTGTTTCCTTTCGGCAAGGAAGTGGTTTTCGATGTCTAGGTAATCGTCAGCCCGGTTCACCTTGCGGATATCGTTCCGCTCCGGGTCCAACCCCAGACCGCCGCGCCTACTCCACGAATCTGTACTTGGATTCGTCCCGTGGCTTGGCTTCCGGGCTTTCGTCTGCGTAACCCATCCCGACGCAGATTATCAGCTTGTACCCCTCGCTGAAGTCCAGCGTCTTCCAGACTGCCTGGATTTTTTCGTTGGAAGGGTCGTCCGGCGAGCCGATAAACCTGACAGGGCTGCCGAGACATACAGAACCGACGCCCATTGACCATCCAGACAGAATCATGTTCTCGGCCAGCAGGCCGCAATCGATCGGCGAACAGTCGTAAGCAGTGTCATTGGCAATGAAAACCATTACCGGTGCACCCCTGAAGCACTCCCCTGCCATCCTG
>SFPH01000214.1 GCA_004552115.1 Bacteroidales bacterium | reverse complement strand
TGCCGAAGGCGGTGGCGGAAAGGCTTGAAGTATTGACACCAGCAATCTTGGAGAACTATGTTTCAGATTAGCATTTCCCCGGAAGAAATCGAGAAGCTTGAACTCGCCGCTTTTGACGGAGAGATGCATGTCATTGATTCTCAGGGACCTGAGTATGATTCTGCTGTCCGTTTCCTTGCTCGGCAGAAGATGCTTGGCTTCGATACCGAGTCCAGACCTTCGTTTTCTCCGGGACAGCCGCATTACGGGGTCTCTCTGCTTCAGCTCTCGGGACCGGGAAAGGCTTTCCTGTTCAGAGTGAAGAGCTGCGGCATCGACGACAGGCTTGCGGCAATATTGTCCAGCGAAAACATTCTGAAAATCGGAGCCGCCGTCAATGACGATGTGCGCGGTCTCCAGAGATACAAGGATTTCAAGGCGGGCGGCTTCGTGGACCTTCAGAAAATCGTGTGGGAATACGGCGTCAGGGACAAGAGCGTCAAGAAGATGGCCGCCATCATCATGGGCGTGCGGATTTCCAAGACGCAGCAGCTTTCCAACTGGGAGGCTCCGAAACTTTCAGAGCCTCAGCAGAAATACGCAGCCACCGATGCCTGGATATGCCGGGAGATGTACAAGAAGCTGCGCAGATGTGCCAAGGCTCCTCTGTCATTCGAGCAGATGCATCCGGAACTTGCTGAAAAGCAGGAAGTTGTGTTGACTCCGGAACAGTTGGAGGCCCGAGCTGAAAAGAAGAGGGAGAAGAGGCGGAGACATCGCCGCAACCTCAGGAAGAGAAGTCGGAGAAAGAGATCAAAATCAAAGTCAAATGTCAAAGATAATACTGAAAAAAGGTAGGGAAGAGTCGCTCAAGAGATTCCATCCGTGGGTCTTTTCCGGAGCGGTGGCCCAGATAGTCGGGGAGCCGGCTGAAGGCGATGTGGTCAATGTCTTCGGCTCTGACGGAAAATTCCTGGCAACCGGTCATTTCCAGATCGGGTCGATAGCGGTCAGGGTTTTGAGCTTCGATTCACCGGTGTTGGGTGATGATTTCTGGAAGGTGATGATTTACAATGCATTGCAGGTAAGGAAATCAGTCGGGCTGGCTGGGATATCAGACGGAAGGACGAACTGCTACAGACTTGTACACGGTGAGGGAGACAATCTTCCTGGCCTGATTATCGACTATTATGACGGTGTCTGCGTGATGCAGGCGCATTCCGCCGGAATGTTCAGGGCGAAGAAGCAGATCTGCGAGGCTCTCATATCGGTTTACGGGGATGAACTCAAGGCTGTTTACGACAAGAGTTCAGGCACTGCGCCATTCAAGGCGGGACTGGAACTTGTTGACGGATACATATACAGGAAAGAGGGTTTCAATGATGACGAGCAGACTGTGCTCGAGAATGGCCATCGCTTCATCGTGAACTGGACTGAGGGTCAGAAGACAGGTTTCTTCCTGGACCAGAGGGAGAACAGGGCTCTCGTGGAGAGATATTCCAAGGGGCGTAATGTGCTGAATCTGTTTTGCTACACCGGTGGTTTCTCCATTTATGCTTTAGGTGCAGGTGCTGCGCATGTCGATTCCGTTGACAGCTCATCCAAGGCAATGGCTATGGTCAGGAGGAATATTGAACTTGGCGGTTTCCCGGAGGAGAGCCACGGGGAATATTGTCAGGATGCCATAGAGTTCCTCCGCAATGTGCCTGCTGACAGATACGACCTCATGATAGTGGATCCGCCTGCTTTCGCAAAGCACAGGGGAGCGCTCAACAATGCCCTCAGGGCATATCAGAGGCTGAATGCCGCTGCGATTTCCAAGGTCGCTCCGGGTGGACTGGTATTCACGTTCAGCTGCTCCCAGGTCGTTGACAAGGAAGCATTCGCCCTCGCTGTCTTCTCAGGGGCAGCCCAGACCGGAAGGAAAGTCCGGATACTTGACAGGCTGAACCAGCCGGCAGATCATGCCGTGAATATCTATCATCCTGAAGGAGAATATCTTAAGGGCCTTTTGCTTTACGTTGAGTAACATACCTGCGCCGGCTGGGTGCTGGCGGAAATTCTACAAGGATTCAAGCTCCCGGTACACCAGATGTATCGGGAGTCCCATTATTGTATAGAACGAACCTTCGATTCCTGTGATTCCGATGTATCCTATCCATTCCTGGATGGCGTATGCGCCGGCTTTGTCGAATGGCGCAAATTCATTGACATAATATTCTATCTCATTGTCCGTCAACTCCTTGAAGTGGACGATGGCCCTGTCTGAGACGGTCTTTTCTCCGGCATTGGTCCTTATGGTTATGGCCGTTACCACAGAGTGTTCCTTGCCGGAAAGGAAGCGCAGCATCTCTGCGGCCTCTGCGGCGGAATGCGGCTTGCCCATCGGCCTGCCTTCACATACCACAATGGTGTCTGATGTCAGAAGTATCTCATTGTCAGATAGTTCCCTATGAAATCCGTGGGATTTGCCCGCTGACATCAATGCAGGTATATCTTCCGCTTCGACACCTTCGGGAATGTTTTCCTCGAAATTGTTTCCGGTATCCACAATGAAATTGTATCCGGCACCGGCAAGAAGTTCCCGGCGTCTTGGCGAGGCACTTCCCAGAATCAGAATCTTGCCTTGTAACCCTTCGCGTCGAACTCCCATAATCCGTTAGCTTTCAATACGTTTTCAATTATATC
>SFPH01000213.1 GCA_004552115.1 Bacteroidales bacterium | reverse complement strand
CACCTCCGTAAGCGTAGGATGAGCGTGAATGATGGTCTTGAACTTGTCAATGTCGGCTCCCGTGTTCATCAATGCGGCAATCTCCTGGATAATGTCGGATGAATGCGCACCGAACATGTGACAGCCGAGTATTCTGCCCGGATTCTCCGCACCTTCGGCGGCAACCACAATCTTGCAGAATCCCTCCGGCTCGCCCATTGAGAGAGCCTTGCCGTTGGACCTGAAGAATGATTTCAGGCAGCGTACAGGAATGCCGGCATTCTTGCAGTCATCCTCTGTCAGACCCACAGTTGCGGCCTCAGGATAGGTAAATACCGCGGCAGGGACAATGTCGAGATTGATTCCGTCCACAACTCCGTGAGCCGAGCCGGGAACACCGTTGTCGGCAATGATGGCATTCAATGCCCTGAAGCCCTCGAATGTGGCAACGTGAGCCAGCATCATTCCTCCGCGGACATCTCCGATTGCGAAGATGGTAGGCACATTGGTCCTCATGTCAGAGTCGGTGACAATGCCCTTCGGCGACCACTCCAGACCTGCGGCGTCAAGATTCATCGCCTTGACATTAGGTCTGCGGCCCACGGCCATAAGCACCTTGTCAGCCTCCACCTCGTACTCCTTGTCCTTCTTCAGATACTTGACTTTCAGCACATCACCATCTTTCTCGATGCTCTGCACGGCGGCAGCGGTCTCGATGGAAATACCCCTCTTGCCAAGTGTCTGCTTGAGCCTCTTGGCAAGGTCGGTGTCGAAACGCGGGAGAATATCCTTGCAGTACTCCACCACTGAAACCTCCGAGCCGAAGCTCTTGAAAATGGAGGCGAACTCCAGGCCGATCACTCCTGCACCGATCACGCAGAGACGCTCCGGAATCTTGTCCAGAGAAAGAATCTCTTTGGATGTGATGACCCCTTCGAGATCTGCTCCGGGAATAGGCAATGAGGCTGATACGGAACCGGTTGCAATGATAATGTAATCCGATGTTATCTCCTCTGCCTCTCCCCCGTCAGCCGGCGTCACCGTCACGGTTCCGGCATCCTTGAAGTCAGCCTTGCCGTAAACCAGGCGGATGAGCTTGTTCTTCAGCAGGAACTCCACACCGCCCTTGAGCTGGTCAATCACAGCGTTCTTGCGCTCCACAGCCTTGACGAAGTCGAATGTCCAGGAAGCATTGCCGATTCCGAATTCCTCAGCCCTGCGCAGATCCTCGAGAACCTCGGCATTGCGGCAGAGAGACTTGGTCGGGATGCAACCTTCATTGAGACAGGTTCCGCCCACAGGGCCGTCGGAGATGATGGTAACCTCAATGCCTCTGGCTGCGGCTGCCACAGCGGTCTCGTAACCGCCGGGTCCTGCTCCGATTATTGTAATTTTCATTGTATCAAGATTTACTAAAAACGCAGCGAACAAGAGACCCCGTCCGCCGCGCCCATATGTTAAAAATCCGCTATGCGTCCCAGTACTTCAGAATCGGCTGGCGTGCGGCGCGAGTCTCGTCCGGACGGCTGATCGGCGCATTGTGAGGTGCAGCCTTGAGAATCATAGGATCCTCGGCAGCCTCTGCGGCAATCTTGCGCATCACCTCGATGAACGAATCGATGGTCTCCTTGGACTCCGTCTCCGTAGGCTCGATCATGATGGTCTGATGGAAGAGCAGAGGGAAGTAGATGGTCGGTGCGTGGAAGCCGAAGTCGAGAAGCCTCTTGGCAACATCGAGAGTAGTGGCTCCCGGAACATCATCGTGCGCTCCGTCATTGATGAGTCCGTCAAACACGAATTCGTGCTTGCAGATTGAAGGAATCGGCAGCTTGTAGCAATCCTTCAGGCTCTCCTTGATGTAGTTCGCGGAAATCGTGGCATACTTGCCGGCAAGCAGAAGATTCTGGTGGCCGAGAGAAAGTATGTAGGCATAAGCCCTGAGAATGATGCCGAAATTGCCCATGAAGCCGGAAACATAGCCTGCAGACTCCTCCGAGCCGTGAAGGACTGTGAATGTCCCGTCTTCCTTCCTGACAACGCGAGGGCAAGGGAGACAGTGCTCAAGCCTGGCAGCCACGCCGACTGGGCCTGCGCCCGGACCGCCACCTCCGTGAGGGGTGGAGAATGTCTTGTGAAGGTTCAGGTGCATGATGTCGAAGCCCATGTCGCCTGGACGGACAACACCCAGGAGAGGGTTCATATTCGCTCCGTCATAGTAGAGGAGACCGCCGCATTCGTGCACGAGCTTGGCGATCTCACCGATTTCACGCTCGAAAAGTCCGAGGGTATTAGGGTTGGTCATCATTATGCCGGCGATGTCGTCCCCGAGAAGCGGCTTGAGATCGGCCACATCCACGAGTCCGTCAGCATTGGACTTAACCACTACCACGTCGAGTCCGCAGACTGCGGCGCTGGCAGGATTGGTTCCGTGCGCACTGTCAGGCACAATGACCTTGGTCCTCTTCAGGTCACCCCTGAGAAGATGGTACTTGCGCATTATCATGAGTCCGGTCAGCTCGCCGTGCGCTCCTGCGCAAGGATTGAAAGTAAATCCTGACATTCCGGTGATGGCGGCAAGGGCCTTCTCCATATTGTAATATACCTCGAGGGCTCCCTGAACCGTGGATTCCGGCTGGAGCGGATGGAGGGCGGCCAGACCCGGCATTGATGCCACTTCCTCATTGATCTTCGGATTGTACTTCATCGTACAGCTTCCGAGAGGATAGAATCCGGTGTCCACGCCGAAGTTCATCTGGGACATCCACCTCGCCGACCTCAGGAAGACGGAGGTCTGATGAACGGCGGAGATTGTCCGGCAGAGCCTTGCAGAGGCAGCCGGCAGGCTTCACGCCACCGTTGCGGCATGCGCAGAACTCATTCTCGGGAAGAGAAAAACCTGTTCTCCCCTTCTTGGAGAGTTCAAATATCAGTTTGTCATAATATTTCATACAAGTATCCTCCTCTGATTAAAGTCCTTTAACTACAGCTACAAGACCGTCGATCTCGGCCTTCGTGCGCTTCTCTGTGACACAGAAGCTGACATAGCCCTCTTCTGTCGCGAGTGCTCCGAAATAGCCGGCATCCAGAAGAGCCTGCTGAAGCTTCTCTGTCGGAACGAGCGGCCTGAGGACGAATTCCTTTATGTAAGGCTTGTCGAATACTTCCTCGAATTTGCCGGTTGCGAGAAGCTCGTCGTGGAGATAATGAGCTCCGCAGGAGGAGAGAGAATTGACCTTGTGCATTCCCTCAGGTCCCATAAGTGACAGATAGATAGTCACATACAGAGCCATAAGACTCTCGTTGGAGCAGATGTTGCTGGTAGCCTTCTCCCTGCGGATATGCTGTTCGCGGGCCTGGAGAGTGAGCACGAAGCAACGTCTTCCGGCCGCATCCTCTGTCTGTCCGACAATACGTCCCGGCAGTTTGCGGACGTGCTCCTTGCTGCAGGCCATGAAGCCTACGTAAGGACCTCCGAAATTGAGCGGAAGACCGAGCGACTGACCGTCACCCACAGCGACGTCGAATCCCCATTCTCCAGGAGTCCTGATGACTGCAAGGGCCGAAGGGTCGCAATATTCGACAACGATGGCCTTGGCCTCGTGCACAGCCTCAGCAAAGCCTGTGAAATCCTCGACAATGCCGAAGCGGTTCACAGCCGGTACAATGATGCCTGCAACGTCACCTGCGGCAAGTTCCGCCTTCAGGGACTCGAGGGAGGTCTGGCCGTCCTTCTGTGCAATGCTGCCGAGCTGTACCCCGTGGAATCCGGCATATGTCTCGACTACCCTGCGGACATTCGGAAGAAGGGTGTCCGAAAGGAGAACCCTGGTCTTCTTCTTGGTGCAGGCCATAGCCATGAACATTGCCTCGGCGGCCGCTGTAGGACCGTCATACATCGAGGCGTTGGAAATCTCCATGCCGGTGAGCTCGCAGATCATGCTCTGATACTCGAAGATGTAGCGGAGAGTTCCCTGGGAAATCTCGGCCTGGTAAGGAGTGTAGGCCGTGCTGAACTCTGACCTTGCGGCAAGATAAGGCACGACTGAAGGTGTGTAGTGGTCGTATGCCCCTGCGCCTGCGAAAATCTTCAGCTTGGTATTGCGGCGGTCAAGGGCTGCGAAATGCTCGCGGATCTGCTGCTCGGACATTGCATCAGGAAGGTCATACTGACCCTTGAAGATGAACTCGGCAGGCACATCGGAATAGAGGTCATCCAGTGAGGAGACCCCTATGCGCTGCAGCATTTCCTTTATATCATCCTCAGTATGAGGAAAATATGAGAATGTTGACATATATTTTCAATTTAAGTGTCGCTGATGCGGACTGTTTGCGCCGTTACTTATTCTCCGATAAGCTTGGCGTATCCGGCAGCGTCGAGAAGTGCGTCAAGCTCGGAAGCATCGCTCATCTCCACCTTGATGATCCAGTTTTCGTAAGGGTCCTGGTTGATGAGTTCAGGTGCATCCTCCAGAGCCTCGTTCTTCTCCACAACGACACCGCTGACAGGGCTTACGAGGTCGCTGGAAGCCTTCACGCTCTCGAGAGCGCCGAACTCCTCGTCCTTGGAAACCTCGTCGTCAACGTCCGGCATATCCACATATGTGATATCGCCCATTTCCTTCTGCGCATAGTCTGAAACGCCGACGATGGCTACATTGCCTTCAACTTTTACCCACTCGTGAGTCTCGCTGTACTTGAGATCTTCAATGATTTTGCTCATAGTTTATTCAATTAAAATGTGATTATTTCTTGTAGTTTGTCTGGTAGAAACGCTTCTTTATGACGATTCCAGGGAAGACTTTCTTCCTGATGCGGATCATCACCTGAGTGCCGAGAGCTGCGTAAGCTGCATCCACAAGGGCGAAGCATATGCTTTTGTCGAGAGAGATGGAATGGTAGCCGGTGGTCACCACGCCGATCTGCTCACCTGCCTCAGTCTCGACAGGATAGGTAGCCCTAGGGATAGCCTTGTCCTGAAGCTCGATTCCCACAAGCTTCTTCTTCGGGCCCTCAGCCTTCTGCCGAACGAGGGCATCCTTGCCTATGAATTCCTCCTTGTCAAGCTTGCAGAACATTCCGAGACCTGCCTCGACAGGGGTGATGTCGTCTGAAAGCTCGTCGCCATAGAGAGGGAGACCGGCCTCGAAGCGGAGGGTGTCACGGCAGCCGAGTCCGCAAGGAACCACGCCCGCATCCAGGAGAATCTTCCAGATTTCCTTAGTTCCCTCAATGTCGGTATAGAGCTCGAATCCGTCCTCTCCGGTGTATCCGGTACGGCTGACAACCATCCTGACGCCCTTCCATTCCGACTCGTAGTATGTGTAGAATGAGAGGTCGGCAGCCGGCTTGAGGCCGAGAACCTCAGTCACAATCTTCTCTGATTCAGGACCCTGAACCGCAATCTGGCCCCATTTCTCCGACTCGTTGACAATCTTCACGTCGT
>SFPH01000016.1 GCA_004552115.1 Bacteroidales bacterium | reverse complement strand
ACCGCCTCGTCCTCCGGCGTCACGTACTGCGTTTTCCCGGGGAAGAGGATGTCAGGATACTGCCGGCTGAAATTGAAGGCCTTCACAACAGAAGATTTGCCCAGTTCCAAATACAGATTGGCATTGAACTGGGCAATTCCTCCCCTGAAGGGGTAAAAGCACGATAGGATGGCTATCCTCACGTATTATTCTGATTTCTTGGACTTTGTAGCGACATACTCGCTGTTGAGCCTGGCGATGATGTCCTCTGTGACGTCAAGGGTGCTGTCGCCTGCTGCAACCGGAGCAGGAAGAATGTCTCCCTGGGTGGCGAGAATCATTGCATAACCTTTCTCAGCAGCATACTTGTCGAGGAACTTCTTGATGGCGTCGCCGATGTTGTTCATCATTACCTGCTGCTCCTCGGCGATTTCCTGGTTCTTCTGGTTGGCATACTCGTTGAATGCATTCCTCTGCTCCTCGAGCTTCTGACCCTGAGCCTCGGCTACTGAACGGGTGATGAGGCCCTTGTTGATCTTCTCCTGGAATGCGTTCACGTCATTCTGGAGCTTGTTGCCCCTCCTGTTGATTTCGTCAGAGATGTTCTGAGCCTTGGTCTCCACGACGGACCTGAGGTCATTGGCCATGTCGTATCCGTTGATTACCGCGTCAAGGTTGAAATACACGATGTCTCCGCTTGAAGCGGCCGCTGCGCCTTCTTCTGTCCCTGCCGCACCATTGTCAGATGCTTTTCTGCCGGTGAATGTGATGATTCCGAGTACTGTCACAGCAACCAGAGCTATGGCGCTGAGGATTAATGGTGTGTTCTTCATTTTATTTGTTTTTAATAATTATCGTGAAGCCTGCCCGGGCGCAATGCGCCGCAGAATGCAAATTTACTAAAATATTTTAATCTTCGAAAGATAAGCCTTGATAGTTTTCTCAAGCCCCATGTACAGCGCATCGCAGATGATGGCGTGGCCTATGGAGACTTCATCCGTCCACGGTATGGTCCTTATGTAATATTCGAGGTTCTCGAGGTTGAGGTCGTGGCCCGCATTGAGACCCAGGCCACATTCCCTGGCAGCCTCTGCTGCCCTGAGATAAGGGGCTATGGCCTTTTCCCTTCCGCAGCGGTACTCCTCGGCATAGGCGGCGGTGTAGAGCTCCACCCTGTCGGCGCCGCATTCCGCAGCTCCCCTGACCATTGCCGGGTCGGGATCGACGAAAATGGATGTGCGTATGCCCCGGCTGTGGAATTCCGCACATACTTCAGTCAGAAAGTCTTTGTTTTTCAGCGTGTTCCATCCTGCATTGGAGGTGATGGCGTCAACTGCGTCCGGAACCAGGGTTACCTGATCCGGCACCACTTCGTCCACTATGTCGATGAATTTCGGTATCGGGTTGCCTTCAATGTTCATTTCCACGTCGAGGAGCGGCCTGATGGCCCTCACGTCAGAATACCTGATATGCCTTTCGTCCGGGCGGGGATGCACGGTGATTCCCTCGGCTCCGAAGTTTACGCAGTCAAGGGCCGCCTTCTCAACGTCCGGCATGTTCCCGCCCCTGGCATTGCGAAGGGTGGCGAACTTGTTGATATTGACGCTTAATCTTGTCATAATTATTCCGTTTCGGCTACAAAAATAAATATTATTGTGTAAAAATTGTAAAGAAAGTGCTATTTTTGAATTTCGTATCGTTTTTATGAAATGATTTTCGGAATTTACATAAAGAACAGGGCGCTGAAGGACAATGACAGACTGAAGTCGATGCGGAAGGCCCTGGAGGAGGGAGGGTGCTCTCTGTACGAAATCGAGTCCGGGGATGACATCGTCCCCGGTACCGATGCCATTCTCAGCGTCGGGGGAGACGGAACCTTCCTTTCCGCTTCCAAGAGAGTGGCCGATTCCGGAGTGCCGATTCTCGGCGTGAATATGGGCAGACTGGGTTTCCTTTCCGAAAACAAGCCCGAAGAGGTGGCTGAGGCCCTTCTTTCCGGGAATTACGGTGTTGAGGACAGGACAATGCTCCATTCCGTGATTTCCGGGGCGGAGTCTTGCGGTTCGGAAGATTACTGGCCTTATGCTCTGAACGAGGTCACGGTCCACAGGAGCGGAGCCTCGGTATTGGGCATCAATGTCACTGTAGATGGAGATGAACTGCCGACTTATTGGGCTGACGGACTGATAGTTGCGACGAGTTCAGGCTCCACTGCCTATTCTCTCAGCGCAGGCGGGCCGATATGCTCCCCGGCATCCCGCGTCCTCATCATAGAGCCTATTTCCCCTCACAATCTGAACGTCCGGCCTCTCGTGGTCCCGGAAACGGCAGTGATAGATATCAGCGTGAAATCCAGGGATGATTCGGTGATATGCACGATGTGGCACAGTTTTCGCTAAAGCGCATTCGGCTTTCCCGCTCCAGCTTCGTGAAAGCCCTCGTCAGCAAATTGTTTTGGGGGGAGGATATCAGAAACAACGGTGAGAAATAATCGATGGACAACAACACCAAGGTACCCGTACACGTCTCCATCATAATGGACGGTAACGGACGATGGGCCCGCGAAAGGGGTCAGGAAAGGGTCTTCGGGCACAAAAACGGAATTGCCAGCGTCCGCGCGAGTCTGAAAGCGGCGGCGGAGGCGGGGGTGAAGTACCTCTCGCTTTACGCATTTTCCGAGGAAAACTGGGACCGTCCCCGGGAGGAAGTCGATTATCTGATGAAGCTGATGTTCCAGGCCATATCCGACGAAATGGAGGAAATGATGCGTAACGGAGTCAGGTTCAGGGTTCTCGGCAACAGGGCCAGGCTCAGTCCCGTCCTTCTCGATGCGATCGTGGCAATGGAAGAGGCCACCAGGGACAATACCACCATAGACCTTATCATTTTCCTGAGCTACAGCGGCCGCTGGGACATTTTCCAGGCTGCGAGGAAGATGGCGCTGGAGTATATGTCGAGGCCTGACGGGGCGGCTGAGTTGGAGGCTGCGACGGATTTCCAGGCATTCTCGAGATATCTTGTGACTGACGGCGTTCCGGATCCTGACCTTATCATCAGGACCTCCGGGGAGCAGCGCCTGAGCAACTACCTGCTCTGGCAGGGAGCCTATTCCGAGTTCGTGTTCGTGGAAAAGATGTGGCCGGATTTCGGCAGGGATGATTTCTTCGCCGCGCTGTCGGAATTCGCGTCGCGCGACCGCAGATATGGAAAAGTGAAAAAATAAGACTATATTTGTACGTTTTTACCGAAAGATAATGAAGAGAATTCTCATAGTCAGCATTTTCCTGATGGCTCTGGCCGAGTCGGCGGCGTTGGCCCAGCAGGCGAAAAGCTCAGTCGAAATAGATTACAACCAGCCGAAGACTTATGTTGTCGGCGGCATCAAGGTATCCGGAAACAGGGCTTTTGCGGAGCAGCAGATCATCAACCAGTCGGGTCTCCGCAAGGGAATGACTGTCACTGTACCGAGCGAGGACATCTCGGCGGTGGTCAACAGGCTCTGGCTCCAGCGCTATTCGATTCCATCGCGCCTTCCAGGGATACCGCATTTTTCCGCATTGACATCCAGGAGAGGCCCAGAGTCTCCGTCTTCAATTTCACCGGCGTGAAGAGCGGCGAGAAGAAGGATCTCCTCGAAAGGCTCAACTTCAGGAGGGGAAGCGCATTCTCGGATTATGTGTCCAAGACTTCCGTCGATATCATCAAGAGATATTACAAGGAGAAGGGCTTCCTCAATGTCAAGGTGGAGCCGCAGGTAAAGAAGGATACGGTCGTGAAGAACGCCATCCGGGTCAATTTTGCGGTTGACCGCGGCGAGAAGGTCAGAATCAAGACCATCAATTTCTACGGAAATACCGACGTGAGCGACTTCAAGCTTGCGAAGTCCATGAAGAAGACCAAGTCGGCCAAGTTCTACAACTTCTTCAGCAGCAAGAAGTACAATGAGAAGGAGTACCCTAATGACAAGAAGTCCCTCATCAGCGCTTTCAATGAGGCCGGTTACAGGGATGCGCGTCTTGTCAGCGACTCCATATATTATGTGGTGCCGGGCAAGCGACTCGGTATCGACTTCAGATTCGACGAGGGCAAGAAATACTATTTCAGGGATATTACCTGGACCGGCAACTCCGTCTATACTTCAGAAGCCCTCAACTCCATTCTCCAGATCGGCAAGGGTGACGTGTACGATGTCGTCACCATGCAGGAAAGGCTTACCGGAGGCGGGAAGCAGGGTGAGATGGACGTTTCCAAGCTTTACAGGGACAATGGATACCTCTTCTTCAATGTGCAGCCTGTCGAGATGAATGTGGCTGGAGACTCGGTGGATGTCGAGATGCGCATCGTCGAGGGCAAGCAGGCCACATTGAACAACATCATCATCAACGGCAATGACCTTACCAACGAGAAGGTCGTCCGCCGTCAGATATTCACCCGTCCGGGCTATCTCTTCAGCCAGAGCGATTTCGAGAGGTCTATCAGGGAGATTGCATCCCTCGGCCAGTTCGATCCGGAGGCCATTACTGACCCGGCTACAGGATACAGCATCATTCCGGACCAGATGAACAATACGGTGGACATTGTCTATAATGTGACCGAGAAGCCTTCCAGCCAGCTCGAGCTCTCGGGAGGATGGGGCGGAAAGACATTCGTCGCCACTGTCGGAGTAAGCTTCAACAACTTCTCCACACACCGCTTCTTCGACAAGGGAGCCTGGCGTCCGGTACCTCTCGGAGATGCCCAGAACCTTTCGTTCAGGTTCCAGACCAGCGGTACGTACTACACGGCGCTGTCAGCCAGCTTCGTGGAGCCGTGGCTCTTCGGCAAGAAGCCTACATCCCTCAGCATATCAGGATATTACAGCCGCCAGACCAACTCTTACCTCGCCTGGAATATCCTCAATAATGACAGGCAGTTCGAGGTTTACGGCTTTTCCATGGGTCTCGGAAACAGGCTCAAGTGGCCGGACAACTACTTCGTCCTCTACAACCAGCTCAGCTGGCAGACCTACAGGCTCAACAACTGGTACTCCAACTACTTCATCTTCGACACCGGAGTCTCGCATAACCTGAGCTATACACTGAGTCTCTCGAGGACATCCACCGACCAGCAGATTTATCCTCGCCAGGGTTCGGACATCTCCCTCTCCCTCCAGCTGACTCCGCCTTATTCGCTCCTCAGGCGCAAGGACAAGGGCACTCTGGATGCGGACGGCGATCCGACCCGCGTTTCGAGCTACAAGGATATTAACTATGACAAGTGGACTTCCAACGACAGATACAGATGGATCGAGTACCACAAGTGGTCGTTCAAGGCGTCCCTCTACACCAAACTCGTGGGCGACCTCGTGCTCATGACCAGGGCACAGTTCGGATACCTCGGATACTATAACCGCCGCTGGGGCTATTCTCCGTTCGAGGGCTTCCTTGTCGGAGGAGACGGAATGTCGGGCTACAACAACTACGGTCAGGAGGTCATTGCCCTCAGGGGATATGAGAACTACTCCCTCACGCCTTATCTCCCTACAGCGTACAGCTCCGACGGCTATGCATACGCTGGAAATGTATATGACAAGTTCACGGTTGAACTCCGTTATCCGGTCGTGCTGCAGCCGCAGTCCACGATCTACGCCCTCCTCTTCCTCGAAGGCGGTAACTGCTGGTCAGACATACGCAAGTTCAATCCTTTCCAGATCAAGAGGTCTGCCGGTGTCGGAGTCAGGGTATATCTCCCTATGATCGGACTTCTCGGTATAGACTGGGGTTATGGATTTGATGACAAGGAGAACGGCAAGGGCCAGTTCCACTTCATCATCGGACAGCAATTCTAAGATTATCATTGAAATATTAAAACACAAAGAATATGAAAAAGATTATTTTGATTATGGCTGCGGCCGTTCTCGCACTTTCCGCTTCAGCGCAGAACCTCAAGTTCGCTCACGTCAATTTCAACGAACTCGTGATGCTCATGCCGGAGGCAGATGCAGCAAGGGCTCAGATGGAGGCATCCCAGAAGGAGGCTCAGGAGACCTATCAGACAATGGTTGAGGAGTATCAGGCCAAGGCTCAGAAATTCCAGCAGAACCAGGCTACCTGGACTGCCGCAATCAAGGAGAGCAAGCAGAAGGAACTTGCCGACATATCAAACAGGATTCAGGAGTTTGACCAGTCTATCCAGCAGGAACTTCAGCAGCAGCAGTCTCAGCTCATGGCTCCGATTCAGCAGAAGGCCATCGAGGCTGTGAATACCCTTGCCAAGGAAGGCGGCTACATCTACGTTTTCGAGGAGTCATCCCTCCTTTACATTGACAAAGCTCAGAGCACGGATCTCACTCCGGCTGCAAGAAAGGCTCTCAACATTCCTGACGGAAGGACTCTTGAGACTCTCTCCCAGGAACTTCAGGCTAAGGCGCAAATGACTGAATAGCAGTATCTTTAACGTATAAAAATACAAATCGGTGTGACAAGGCAAAGTCGCACCGATTTATTATTTCTTAAAAATCATTAGGCTTTTAACGTTTTTTATATTAGATTTGCCACCAATTTCAAAAATAACTCCTACAATTTATAAGGAATGGAACATAAGGTCATCGATACCAGTGATGTAGTGATCAGGTTCGCCGGGGATTCCGGTGACGGAATGCAGCTGACCGGAACATTGTTCGCGAACATGTCCGCCGTTTTCGGAAACGGGCTGGCGACATTTCCTGATTATCCTGCGGAGATCAGAGCGCCTAAGGGGACGGTTGCCGGAGTATCCGGTTTTCAAGTCCATATCGGAAACCATAAGGTGAACACTCCCGGAGATTTCTGCGACATGCTGGTCGCAATGAATCCGGCGGCATTGAAGGCCAATGCCAAATGGCTCAAGCGGAATGCCACTGTCCTCGTCAATGCGGACGCATTCGATGAAATCGGGCTGGCCAAGGCTGGCTTTACGGGAGGAGACCCGTTCGAAGAACTTCACATTGAGGACAGGAACATAATCTGCGCCCCGATCACCAGGCTTGTCGAGGAAAGCCTCAAGGACAGCGGACTGGACAATGTGGCACTGCACAAGTGCAAGAACATGTTCACCCTCGGAATGGCCTGCTTCATCTACAGCCGCCCGCTGGAGTATATCTACGATTATATTGAGAAGAAATTCGGCAAGAAGCATCCCGAGATGATAGCCCCGAACCGCAAGGTTGTCTTTGACGGTTTCAACTATGCTTCGAATATCCAGGCTGTTGCAGATACATACCGTGTCGCTCCCGCCAGGCTCGAGGCCGGGACATACAGGAACATTACCGGAAACCAGGCGGCGGCCTGGGGTCTCATCGCAGCGGCTGAAAAGTCCGGGCTTCCGCTCTTCTGCGGTTCCTATCCGATTACTCCGGCAACTTCCATCCTGGAAGAGCTCGCAATTCATAAGTATCTGAATGTAAAGACAATGCAGACAGAGGACGAGATTGCCGGAATCTGTTGCGCCATAGGAGCAGCATTTGCCGGTAACCTCGCCGTGACCACTACCTCCGGTCCCGGACTTTCACTCAAATCCGAAGCCCTCGGACTGGCTGTGATGACGGAGCTTCCCCTGGTCGTCATTGATGTCCAGAGAGCGGGCCCTTGTACCGGAATGCCGACCAAGACCGAGCAGGCCGATCTCAATGAGGCACTTTACGGACGAAACGGCGAAAGCCCGATGGTGGTGATAGCCTCTCATTCACCTGCGCATTGCTTCGACATGGCCTTCATGGCAGCAAGGATCGCTCTCGAGCGGATGGTTCCGGTGCTTATGCTTTCCGAGGGCTTCCTCGGCAACGGCTCCGAGCCTTGGAGGATTCCGTCAATGTCGGATTACCCTGAAATCCATCCGAACTATGTTCCTTCCGGCTGTGAAGCATACAAGCCTTTTGAGCGTGACGCCGGGACATTGTCCAGAAAATGGGCCGTACCGGGAATGCCCGCGGACTTGAGAAAAACCACAACGGAGTGCTTTCCAATGCTCCTGAGAATCACGAGCTGATGGTTCGGGAGAGGGCTGCCAAGGTAGCCGCTGTCGTGTCCATGATACCTGATCTCAAAGTCGAGGGCGAGCAGTCAGGCGACATTCTCATTGTCGGCTGGGGTGGAACTTACGGCCACATTCTCAGTGCATTCGATGAGCTCAGGAATGAGGGCCGGAAGGTCAGCTTCGCACATTTCGACTTCATCTGTCCGCTGCCGGGAAATACTGAGGAGGTGCTCTCCGGATTCCGCAGAATCATTGTCTGCGAGCTCAATTCCGGACAGTTCGCATCTTATCTCCGGTCAACGCATCCGGGACACGAATATATCCAGTGCAACCGGATCCAGGGCCAGACCTTCCTCGTGAAGGATATTGTGGATTGTATCAATGAAAATGCCTGAAGTGATGGAAAAATATACATTCAAGGATTTCAAGAGTGACCAGGAAGTGAGATGGTGTCCTGGCTGCGGTGACTATTCGGTTCTCGCCGCCCTCCAGAAAACCCTTCCTGCGGTATGTGAAGAGAAGGGAATAGGCAAGGAGAAAGTTGTCGTGGTGTCAGGCATCGGATGCTCCTCCCGCCTTCCGTACTATATGAACACCTACGGATTCCACAGCATTCATGGACGCGCCACTGCCATTGCCACAGGCATCAAGGTTGCCAATCCGGAACTTTGCGTATGGCAGGCCAGCGGCGACGGAGACGCCCTCGCCATCGGCGGCAACCATTTCATCCACGCCATCAGGAGGAATGTCGACATCAACATAATGCTCTTCAACAACCAGATTTACGGAATGACGAAGGGCCAGTATTCCCCGACATCCAGGCTGGGCGCCGTCACCAAGACATCGCCTTACGGCACTGTCGAGCAGCCTTTCAACCCCGGCAGTCTTGTGCTTGGTGCGAAGGGAAGCTTCTTCGCCCGCAGCATGGATACCGAACTCGCTCTGAATCAGGAGATAATGCTGGAGGCGGCCAGGCATTCAGGCACATCTGTGATGGAATTCCTCGTCAACTGCGTAATCTTCAACAACGGCTCCCACGCCGAGCTCTCCGACCGGGAGAACAAGGCTGACAGACTTCTTTTCCTCAAGAGGGGAGAGAAGATGATATTCGGCAGGAACCGGGACAAGGGCATTGTGCTTGAGGACATGAAGCTCAAGGTGGTGACCATAGGTCAGGACGGCTACACTGAGGATGACATTCTCACACACGACCCTTCAGTGGACAATCTCGGACTCCAGACAATGATTGCCGAGATGAAATATCCTGATTTCCCTGTGGCTCTCGGTGTCATAAGGGATGTGGCTGCGCCGAATTACGATGCTGAAGTGAGCCGTCAGGTCGAGGATGTCAAGTCCAGGGTCAGGATAGCCTCTGTGGACGAACTCCTCCGCAGCGGCTCTACCTGGGAAGTGAGGCAGGAGGAATAGAACACAACCAACATTAAAACAGATAATCAAAAAAATGAGAACAGAAGAAATCATGGCCAAACTTCAGGCCAAGTACGCTGCGGAGAAGGAATATCTCCAGGCCGTACGTGAAGTGCTTGAGTCTATTGAGGATGTTTACAACCAGCATCCGGAGTTTGAAGACGCCAAGATTATTGAGAGGCTCGTGGAGCCGGACAGAATCCTCACATTCCGCGTCACCTGGGTTGACGACAACGGTGAGATTCAGACCAATACCGGCTACAGGGTCCAGTTCAACAATGCCATCGGTCCATATAAGGGCGGTCTCCGCTTCCACCCTTCGGTGAACCCGTCCATACTCAAATTCCTCGGATTTGAGCAGATATTCAAAAACGCCCTCACAACCCTGCCTATGGGTGGCGGAAAGGGTGGTTCCGACTTCAACCCGAAGGGCAAGTCCGACGCTGAGATCATGCGTTTCTGCCAGGCCTTCATGCTTGAGCTCTGGAGAAACATAGGTCCGGACATGGACGTTCCTGCAGGTGACATCGGAGTAGGCGGCCGCGAGATCGGTTATCTCGAGGGAATGTACAAGAAGCTTACCCGCGAGCACAACGGCGTGCTCACCGGAAAGGGACTTCCTTTCGGAGGCTCTCTCATCCGTCCTGAAGCTACCGGCTTCGGCGCTGTTTACTTCCTTGAGCACATGCTTCACCACCACGATGCAAATCTCGATGTAAAGGGCAAGACTATCGCAGTTTCCGGCTTCGGCAATGTTTCCTGGGGTGTCTGCGTAAAGGCTACCGAGCTCGGTGCAAAGGTGGTTGCAATCTCCGGTCCTGACGGATGCATCTACAACCCTGAGGGGGGCTTCCAACAATGACGTCGTCGCTCCGTTCGCCGAGAAGTTCCCTGACGCCCAGTTCATTCCTGGAAAGAAGGCCTGGACAGTCAAGTGCGACATTGCAATGACCTGCGCATTCCAGAACGAGATGGCTGCCGAGGATGCTCAGGAGCTCATCGCCAACGGTACATGGTGCTGTCTTGAGGTGTCCAACATGGGCTGCCAGCCTGGCGCAATCGAGGCATTCCAGAAGGCCGGCATCATGTTCGCCCCTGGAAAGGCCGTGAACGCCGGCGGAGTTGCCACATCAGGTCTCGAGATGACCCAGAACGCAATGCATATCAGCTGGACAGCGAAAGAGGTGGACGAGAAGCTCCACGGCATCATGGATTCCATCCACGCTGCCTGCGTGAAGTACGGAACCCAGCCTGACGGCTACATCAACTACGTGAAGGGCGCCAACATCGCCGGCTTCATGAAGGTGGCCGAGGCCATGCTCGCACAGGGCGTGATCTGATACTTTTAATACTGCATTTCAATACTGGCGGACGGGAGGTTTCATCTTTCCGCCCGCTTTCTTTTTCGTTCATGGGTTTGGATTGTAGCATTAATTGTTTACATTTGCATTTTGTTGAAACGTAACAATAAAAATTAATCAATAATATTACATTATTCGTAATGGCAACTGAAACCGTAAAACCTGCGCTCGGCCTTCCGGTCAAGAAGCTGGTAATGCTGCTTTTCGCTATTGCAGTCTTCCTTTTCTTCTGGTTTGTGCCGCGCTCATTCTTCGGAATCGCCGAGAACGGCACACCAATCCTTTCCATCATTGAACAGAGAACAGTGGCTATCTTCGCCCTCGCCGCATTGATGTGGATGTTCGAGGTCTTGCCTACATGGGCCACTTCCGTGACAATCATCGTGCTCCTTCTGTTCACCATTTCCGACAGCAGCCCTCTCTTCATGAGAACTGCGGGGGATACCGCCAATCTCGGAACCCTGGTGAGCTACAAGGCTCTGCTCGCGGCCTTTGCCGATCCTACCATCATGCTTTTCCTGGGAGGCTTCATCCTTGCGATAGCAGCCACCAAGGTCGGACTGGACGTGCAGCTGGCCAAGGTGCTCCTGAAGCCTTTCGGAACCAAGCCAAAGTTTGTCCTTCTCGGATTCCTCTGCGTGATTGCGCTCTTCTCCATGTTCATGAGCAACACGGCCACCGCCGCAATGATGCTCACCTTCCTGGCCCCTGTCCTCAGGACATTGCCGAAAGAAGAGAAAGGCATGGCTGGACTTGCTCTCGCCATCCCGATTGCCGCCAATGTCGGAGGTATCGGAACCCCTATCGGAACCCCTCCTAACGCCATTGCCCTCGGTTATCTCAATGAGACGATGCATCAGGGCGTCGGCTTCGGCGAGTGGATGATGGTGATGGTTCCTTTCGTCATTGTCATCCTCCTCATCGCCTGGGTGGTTCTGATGAAGATTTTCCCGTTCACCACGGATAAGATCGAGCTCAAGATCGAGAATACGAAGAAGCCTGACACCAAGACATATATCGTATGGGTCACTTTTGCCGTCACCATCCTTCTCTGGGTGCTTGACAAGGTGACAGGCATCAATGCCAATGTGGTCGCAATGATTCCTGTCGGCGTATTCTGCGCCACCGGTGTCATCACCAAGGAGGATCTCCGCGAAATCGACTGGAGCGTGCTCTGGATGGTCGCCGGAGGATTCGCACTCGGTATCGCATTGAACAAGACAGGCCTCGCCGAGAACCTCGTGGAGTCCATTCCGTTCGCATCATTCTCACCGCTCGTGGTGCTTCTCCTCTCGGGATTCATCGCATACCTGCTTTCGAACTTCATCGCGAACTCCGCAGCGGCCAACCTTCTCGTGCCTATTCTCTGCGCAGTGGGAGTGGGAATGGGAGAACTCCTCGACCCTGTCGGCGGAGCCCGCGCCCTCATCATCGGCGTAGCCCTCTCCACATCGTTCGCCATGCTGTTCCCTATCAGTACGCCGCCTAACGCCATTGCCCACTCCACCGGACTGATTCAGGTCAAGGATATGACCAAGGTGGGTCTCATCATCGGCGTGATCGGCTTTGTGCTGAGCTATGCAATCCTCATATTCATAGGAATTTAATACTTAACTTAAGACAATGAAAAGAATCGCAATAATGATGTCGCTTGCCGCAATGATGGCAATGCCTGCCGTCAGGATGTCGGCAGAGCCTGCGGCAAAGGAAGCAAGACAGAAAATCGAGAAACCTTCCAATATCAAGATCTACGGATTCATCAGAAATTACTTCGCATACGACACTAGGGAGAGCAGCGCAGGAACCGGCGACCTCTTCTACTATGCTCCAAAGGACAATAATTTCAATGCGGCAGGGGAAGACCTCAATGCCATTTCCTCATTCCGTTTCCTGTCATTGACCTCCAGGTTCGGACTTGACGTGACTGGTTACCAGTTCGGCCGCACAAAGTTCGGAGCCAAGATCGAGACCGACTTCTATTCAGGTCTCTCGGCAGCATCTTCCACGAAGATCAACGGCGCCGCCCAGCTCCGTCTCCGTCAGGCCTACGTTACCCTCGGCTGGGATGACATGAAGATGAAGAACGGCACTCCTATTGCCGTGGCAATGAAGATCGGACAGGCCTGGCATCCGATGGCTGCCGACCAGCCTCACGTCTTCAGCCTTGAGACAGGTGCTCCTTTCAATGCCTTCAGCCGTACCCCTCAGGTCCTCGCAGACGCATCTTTCGGCAAGAACGTGATGCTCTCGGCTGCCGCTCTCTGGCAGATGCAGTACCAGTCACAGGGACCGGACAAGGCTACATCAGACTACATCAAGTATTCCTGCGTGCCTGAATTCTACCTCGGCCTCACATTGAAGAGCAACAATGGCTTTCTTGCCCGTATCGGAACCAACCTCCTGAGCATCAAGCCAAGACGCTACGGTACAATCCAGTATGAGGGCAAAGATATGCAGGTCAAGGTTTCCGACAGGATTACCACAATGTCCCCATATGTCTATCTCCAGTACAAGAGCAAGATGTTCGAGGTGAAGGCCAAGACCATCTTCAGCCATGGCGGAGAGCACATGAACCTCATGAGCGGTTACGGTATCTCCGAGAAATGTGAAGACGGACATTACGAGTATACCCCATTCAAGACTTCTTCCACCTGGGCTTCAATGAGTTACGGCAAGAAGTGGCAGGCCACCCTCATGGGAGGCTATATCAAGAACCTCGGTACTGTCGACGAACTCGCCAATCCGTCCGACTTCTACTTCAGCGCCAATGCTCCGAAGTACATGAACCAGATGTGGAGGGTAATCCCTGCCGTATGCTACAATGCAGGCAAGTTCACCCTTGGCCTCGAGTACAACTACACTGCCGCCCAGTACGGCAACGGCAAGACATACACCACCCACGGCCTGTCCACGGAAGGACTTCATACCGTGGAGAACCACAGAGTACAGATGATGGTCAAATTCTCATTCTAGCCGATGGATATCGAATTGCTGAAAAAGGGTCTCAGAACAGTTCCGGACTTTCCTAAGAAAGGAATCCTGTTCTGGGACCTTACCACTTTGTTCAAGGACCCGGAAGCCTTCCGCTTCACCGTGGACACCATATATGAATTGTACAGGGACAAGGGGATTACCAAGGTCGTGTCCCTTGAGGCAAGGGGCTATATTCTGGGGTCCGCCCTGGCCTACAGGCTCGGAGCGGGTTTCATCCCTGTGCGCAAACCCGGGAAACTGCCTGCTGAAACCTATTCGGAGACCTATATGAAGGAGTATGGTCCCGATACCCTGACGATACATCAGGATGCGCTTTCGGACGAGGATGTCGTACTCCTTCACGATGACCTGCTGGCGACAGGCGGGTCGGCTGCGGCAGCGCTGAAACTGATCGGCCGTTTCAGTCCGAGGACTGTCTATGCCAACTTCATCATTGAACTTGACGAACTTGACGGAAGAAAGGCTCTGCCTGAAGACGTTGATGTTACAAGCCTCCTTCAGCTGTAAATGCCGGAGGCCATACCCGCAAGGGGCAAACACCTTAAAACCTTATACATTATGTCAAAAAAAACAATTCTGGCTGCGCTCGCCGCATCCATTGCCTTCGCTTTTTCGGCCAAGGCGCAGACTAACCTTCAGGTTTTCTACGACTTCGGAAAAGACCGGAAGCATGTCACCACCACCCTTGAGGGCTTCTACGGTGACAAATGGGGCAACACTTTCTTCTTCATCGATTATGATTACGGTGAGAAGGTGAACAATGAGAAAGTATCCCCGAGGGGAACTTACTTCGAGATTGCCCGCTGCCTCAATTTCTGGCAGAACACCAAGCTTTCTCCTCTCAGCCTCCATGTGGAATACAACGGAGGAGTTTACAAGGGATATGGAATCAATCACGCCGGCCTTTTCGGCCTCGACTGGTTCATCCACGGCAAGGATTTCAGGAATACATTGAACGTCAAGGTATTGTACAAATATATCCATTATGACAAGCCGGTTGAAGGAAGCCGCCCTCATTCCAAGGTGCCTCTCCAGTTCACCGCAGTCTGGGGAATGCAGGATCTCTTCGGTCTGAAGGGCCTCAGGTTCAGCGGCTTCGCCGATTTCTGGTGGGAGCGGCATACTGTGTGTCCAAGCGTGAAAGGAGAGCGTGACTGGACCAAGGCAGAGACTTCCGATATCGTATTCCTTACCGAGCCGCAGCTCTGGTACAATGTCGGCAGGCATTTCGGTGTCGACAATCTCAATGTCGGAGGCGAGATCGAGCTTTCATACGATTTCGGTACCGGAAAGGGATTCTGGTGCCGTCCTTGCCTTGGAGCGAAGTGGGTGTTCTGACAGTCTAAACCAAGTGACCCTTATTCCGATTTGACACCATGGCACCTTTTCTCGCTAAAGCATTCGGCTTCGATGTAAAGAAGCACAGCGTCCGCACCGAGATTCTGGCCGGACTTACCACCTTCCTCACGATGGCCTACATCCTGGCCGTCAATCCCGGCATATTCAGCGCCCTGGCCTCCCAGGGAATGCCTACTGCGGCGGTTTTCACCGCAACTGCCCTCGCCGCCATTGTCGGCACGATGGTGATGGCACTCTATGCCCGCAAACCTTTCGGACTTGCTCCCGGAATGGGGCTGAACGCATTCTTTGTATATACCGTATGCCTGGGAATGGGATTTTCCTGGAAGATGGCCCTCACAGCCATCTTCATTGAGGGTATTCTCTTCATTCTCCTGACGGTCACCAATGTCAGGAAACTCATCGTGGACGCGATACCGATGAACCTCAAGCGTGCGATCGGAGCCGGAATCGGACTCTACATCGCCTTCATCGGCCTCAAGTCCGCAGGCATCATCGTCAGCAGCGAGGCTACCTCCGTGACCCTCGGGAACCTGGGTGACAAGACTGTGATTCTGGCTCTCGCGGGCCTCGTGATCACCTCGGTCCTCGTCATCACCAAGGTAAGGGGAGGAATGCTTCTCGGCATCATCGCCACTACATTGATAGGCATCCCGATGGGAGTGACCCATTACGGCGGCATTGTCTCCACACCTCCTTCAATATCTGAGATTTTCTGCCAGTTCGAGTGGGGCAGAATCTTCAGCTGGGATATGCTCGTCGTGGTATTCACATTCCTTTTCATTGATATGTTCGACACCATCGGAACTGTGGTGGGCGTGTCCGTGAAGTCAGGCATGGTGGATGAGAAGGGCAATGTCGACGGTATCAACAGAGTGCTGATGGCCGATTCTGTGGCCACCGTGGCTGGCGCGATGTTCGGAACCAGCACGACCACCACATATATCGAGAGCGCTTCAGGAGTATCGGAAGGCGGACGCACGGGACTTACCTCATTCGTAATCGCCCTCTGTTTCGCTGTCGCCCTCTTCTTCTCTCCAATCTTCCTTGCCATCCCGGGCGCAGCAACCGGACCGGTCCTCTTCATTGTCGGTGTGATGATGATGAGTCCTGTGAAGGATATTGACTGGGGCGACTGTTCAGAGTCAATCCCGGCCTTCGTCACAATGCTTCTCATGCCTCTCGCATACAGCATCTCCGACGGAATCATGCTCGGTATGATATCATTCGTGCTTCTCAATGCCATCTCCGGCAAGTTCAGGAAGATTTCGGTGATGATGTGGATTCTGGCCCTTCTTTTCATCCTGAGATATATTCTTGTATAGTATTGAATATTAAATACATAGCATTTTTGTTATTTTGACGGATGGCGTTCTGCGGCAGCAGGGCGCCATTTGTCAAAAACTATGTTGAAAACTTTAATCTCCGTTTTCTTTTGATATGGGGGCCAAAGTTTCTACATTTGCAGCAAGTATCTGCATACCGCAATTCTTACCGATAATACTAAAATCATTAATATATTCACGCAATGGACGTAAGGAAGACTAATGGCTCTGTCGAGGAGTTTGACAAGGATAAGCTGATGCGCGGAATCCGCGAAGCGTACAAGACCGCCGGGGAAAAATGCCCTGAGGAAGTGGTCGTTTCTGTCGTGGACAACCTCTATATCTACGACCAGATTTCAAGCCGCGAGATCAGGCGTCAGGTGGTCGAGTCCCTGATGTCCATCAACAAGAAGGTTGCCCTGGCCTACATCGAGAAATTCGACCAGGGTCTCGACCTCCGCAAGAAGAGAGACTTCATCCGCGACTATATCAAGGCATCGAACGCCGCTACCGGCTCCAAGTTCGACGCCAATGCCAATGTCACCCGCAAGAACATCGTGACACTCGGCCAGGAGCTCTACAAGGAGAACAACATCAAGCAGAACCGCTACATCATGAAGGACAAGATCAAGGCGATGTACGGCAGGAAGCTTGCCGACCAGTACATCGAGGATCTTGAGAGCCACGTTCTCTACAAGCACGACGAGAGCGGAACTCCCGGCTACCCTTACTGCGTGGCCATCACCATGTATCCTTTCCTCGAGAGCGGCCTCAGGGAGCTCGGCGGCGTGTCCATAGCCCCTACCGACCTCAAGTCCTTCTGCGGCGAGTTCATCAACCTTGTTTACTCGGTGTCTTCCCAGTTCATGGGAGCCGTGGCCACTCCTGAGTTCCTGATGTATTTCGACTACTTCATCAGGAAGGACTATGGCGACGACTACCTGACCCGTCTCGACGAGGTGGTGGAGAACAATCTCAAGAAGCGTACTCTCGTCAAGGTCATCGACAATTATTTCCAGCAGGTCGTGCACTCCATGAACATGCCTGCGGGCAACAGGGGATACCAGACCGTGTTCTGGAACATCGGCTACTTCGACGAGCCTTATTTCCGCGGAGTATTCGGCGAATTCACCTTCCCGGACGGCTCCAAGCCGAAGTGGGAGACTCTCTCCTGGCTCCAGAAGCATTTCATGAACTGGTTCAATGAGGAGAGGAACAACTACATCCTCACCTTCCCGGTAGAGACCATGGCCCTGCTTACCGACGGCGGAGACGATTTCGCGGACAAGGAGTATGCCGACTTCACGGCCGAGATGTGGGCGAAGGGACACAGCTTCTTCTGCTACCTTTCCAACAGCCCGGACAGCCTTTCAAGCTGCTGCCGTCTGCGCAACTCCCTCACAGACCTGGATACCTCGGATGCTGACCACAACCACACCACCCACCAGTACTCGATGGGTACGGCCTCGGTGGCTACCGGTTCCAAGTCCGTGATGACAATAAACCTGAACCGTATCATCCAGATTGCCGCCAGGAAGTACTTCAAGGAGGCTCTCAATGTGGAACTCCCTGCAGGCCAGCCGGTTCCGGCCGACCTCAAATACGACAGGGCCGAGCTCTACAAGGTCATTGACGAAGAGATCAGCGAGATGACCCAGAAGGTACACAAGTATCAGAACGCATTCAACGAGATTATCAAGGACTTCCTCGCGGCAGACATGCTCGACGTTTACAAGGCCGGCTTCATCGATATGCGCAAGCAGTATCTTACCGTCGGCGTGAATGGTCTTACAGATGCTGCCGAGTTCCTCGGTCTCACCATTTCTCCTAACGACGAGTACAAGGAGTTCGTGAACACCATCCTCGAGACCATCAACGTGGCCAACCGCAAGGACAGGACCAAGGATGCGATGTTCAACACCGAGTTCGTGCCGGGAGAGAACCTTTCAGGAAAGAACTACAAGTGGGATGCAAAGGACGGATTCTTCGTCTCGCCTAAGCACAATATGTACAGCTCCTACTTCTACAACCCTGAGGATGAGTCACTTTCGATGATTGACAAGTTCAAGATGCACGGAGAGGACTATGTCAAGTATCTTGACGGCGGTTCAGCCCTGCACATGAACATTGCGGAGCACCTCGGCAAGGACCAGTACCGTCAGCTCCTCAAGGTGGCAGCGCATTACGGAACGAACTATTTCACATTCAACTGCCGCAATACGGTATGCAACGAATGCGGCTACATCAGCAAGGATACCCTTGACGTATGCCCTAAATGCGGCAGCCGCAATCTGGACTATCTGACCAGGGTCATCGGATATCTGAAGCGCGTGTCCTCATTCAGCGAGATGCGTCAGGAGGAGGCTTCGCACAGGTTCTATGTTGCTGAATAGGTTGACCGTACAATATGATTAAATACGTACCTGAAATGACCAATGTGGTCCTTGAGGAGATTCCCGACAGGCTCACATTGGCCATTGACATATCGAACTGCACCGGTCTCTGTGAAGGCTGCCATTCTCCTTTTCTGAGACGTG
>SFPH01000212.1 GCA_004552115.1 Bacteroidales bacterium | reverse complement strand
GTAGTAGCAGGGTATGATTACCGAAATCTTAAATTTTTCCATCTTTAATTCAGTATGACCTACATCTAAATGCAGGTTGTCCCTGAAATGTTGCATGGAACCCCCGAATTAATTGAAAAACCGGATAAAAATCGTATATTTGTCCACCTTTGAGTAACCTATAAAACAATAACTATAATGCCGGAAGCAAATTTCCCTATAGATGCGGTTGTAACCTGGGTAGATGGGAATTCCCCGGAACATCGGAAACAGAGGGCCAGATACGATCTGTCCGGACAGTCCGGAAAAGATGATGTCGCCGGCGATATCCGATATTCCAGTCTCGGAGAAATCAATTATTGCATCGCCTCGATCTTGAGGTTTGCTCCATATATCAGAAATATCTTCATTGTCACGGACGGTCAGGATCCGGGTCTTGGCGATTTTGTGGAAAAATATTTCCCGGGTCAGAGCGGCCGCCTGAAAATCGTTGACCATAGGGTGATATACAGGGGGTATGAAAAATACCTCCCGGTATTCAACTCCCTGTCCATAGAGACATTGCTGTGGAGGATTCCGGGGCTCAGCGAGCACTTCCTCTATTTCAATGATGATGTGATGCTCGTTAATGATTCTGTTGTGGAGGATTATTTTGTCGGGGACAGGATTGTGGTGTACGGCCGATACTGTTCCCTTATCTGGGCCAGGATAGATTATTTCCTCAGACCGAGGAATAATGGTTACAAGCCATTGAGTTTCAAGAACTTCATGCTCAATGCAGCCAAGGCGGCAGGGGAGAGGTTTCTGATGTACAGGCTCAGCCACAGCCCTCATCCGATGAAGGTCAGCACCTTCAGGGAATTCTTCGAAAAGAATCCCGGACTGATGGAAAGCAACATGAGCTGCCGTTTCCGCGAACCGCAGCAGTTCAATCCGGCCGAGCTCTGCTATATCCTCAACCGGCAGAAGGGAAATACCATCAGACGCTCCGCAAAGGGGCCATATCTCTACCTTCTTCCTCAGGGCAAAGAGTATATGCGGAGACATATTGAGCGCTTCCGCAATGCCAAAAACGCCAAATTCTGCTGTGTCAACTCTCTCGGCTATGCTGCCAGCAGTGAAATAGATGATGTGCTTGACTGGCTGTCCGAGGTTGTCGGGATCGACAGGCAGTAGCCCGGCTTCATCAAAAAAAGAATGAGGACCACTCCCCGTGGCCCTCATTCTTTTATGTGTATCCCTTATTACAGGGTCCTCTTGATTTCGACGATCTGGAATGCCTCGATGATGTCTCCAGGCTTGATGTCATTGTACTTGTCGATGCCGATACCGCATTCCATTCCGCAGATTACCTCCTTGGCGTCGTCCTTGCCCCTCTTCAGGGATGAAAGTTCGCCGGTGAAGACCACGATGCCGTCTCTGATGAGGCGGACCTTGCTCTTGGCGGTCATCTTGCCGTCCTTTATGAGGCAGCCGGCAATTGTACCGACCTTGGAAATGTGGAAGGTCTGCTTGACCTCTGCGGTAGAGGTGACTTCCTCCTTCTTCTCAGGCTCGAGCATGCCCTCGATACCGTCCTTGACCTCGTTGATGGCGTCGTAGATGATGGAGTAGAGCCTGATCTCGATGCCTTCCTTCTCGGCCAGGTTGCGGGCGTCAGCTGAAGGACGCACCTGGAAGCCTATGATGATGGCATCGGAAGCTGTCGCAAGCATGATGTCGGACTCGGAGATCCCTCCGACCGCCTTGTGGATCACGTTCACGTGAATCTCC
Organism: Bacteroidales bacterium; assembly: GCA_004552115.1. The sequence goes on along the minus strand of SFPH01000212.1, from coordinate 948 downwards.
TCGGTCGAGAGTTTGATCAGCGAGTCGGAAAGGGCCTCCACCGAACCGTCCACGTCTCCCTTGACGATGACATTGAGCTCCTTGAAGTTGCCGATGGCGATGCGCCTTCCGATTTCCTCGAGGGTCATGTGCTTCTGGGTCTTGATGCCCTGGATCCTTATGAGCTGCTCGCGCCTGTTGGCGATGGACTTGGCCTCCTTCTCGTCGGCCATGATGTTGAACTTGTCACCTGCGCTCGGGGCTCCGTTGAGTCCGAGTACGGATACCGGAGTTGACGGGCCGGCTTCATCTACTTTCTGTCCACGCTCGTTGAACATCGCCTTGATACGTCCGTAGTAGCATCCGCTGAGCAGCATGTCTCCCGTGCGGATGGTTCCGTCCTGAACGAGAATCGTGGCCACATATCCGCGTCCCTTGTCGAGTGAGGACTCGATCACGGTGCCGACTCCGAGTTTCTTCGGATTGGCCTTGAGGTCCATGAGGTCGGTCTCGAGCAGAACCTTGTCGAGGAGCTTGTCCACATTCAGGCCCTTCTTGGCCGAAATCTCCTGGCACTGGAACTTTCCGCCCCAGTCTTCCACGAGAATATTCATCTGGGAGAGCTGCTGGCGAATCTTCTCAGGCTGCGCTCCCGGCTTGTCTATCTTGTTGATGGCGAATACCATAGGGACTCCGGCGGCCTGTGCGTGGTTGATAGCCTCAATGGTCTGCGGCATCACTGCATCGTCGGCTGCGATGATGATGATGGCCAGGTCGGTGAGCTGGGCACCTCTGGCACGCATCGCCGTGAATGCCTCATGTCCAGGGGTGTCGAGGAAGGTGATCTTCCTGCCGTTGGCGAGTACTACATTGTATGCGCCGATGTGCTGTGTGATTCCTCCGGCCTCTCCCGCGATCACATTGGTCTTGCGGATATAGTCCAGCAGGGAAGTCTTGCCATGGTCGACG
>SFPH01000211.1 GCA_004552115.1 Bacteroidales bacterium | reverse complement strand
TCCGACATTATCCAGGAGATTGCCGCATTGATGAACACGGGAGCCGACATTGACAAGTTCAAGACCATCATTCACGCTCATCCTACGCTTACGGAGGTGCTGCAGTCTGCGGCGCATTCGTAGATATTCGGCAGGGGACTGCCGGAAAACTGAATCCCTCCCACTTCGTGGGTCCCTCCCGTTCACAAGGCCACGGGCGGCCATGGTTTTCCGACAGTCACCCTGCCGATTCTGTCAATACATAAAACGAAAGAAGCTGACCTTTTCGTGGCCAGCTTCTTTTGTCATTATTTGATGATTGCTAGGCCTTTGCCTGTTTCTGCGGGTCCTTGAAGAGGATCGTGAACAGGACGCCTACCGCGAGGGCGTAGGCTGCGAAAACGTACCAGGCGCTGCTCCAGGACGGGTCGGCGCTGTTGTAGACGAAGTGGTTCACCACGGCCTGTGCGCTCAATGTGCCGATGGTTGCGCCGATTCCGTTGGTCATCAGCATGAAGAGGCCCTGTGCGCTGGAACGGATCTTCTCATCTGTCTTCATGTTGACATAGAGGGAGCCGGAAATGTTGAAGAAGTCGAAAGCCACGCCGTAGACAATGCAGGAGAGGACGAACATCCACACGCCAGGACCGGGGTTGCCTGCGCCGAATAGACCGAAGCGGAATACCCAGGCGAACATTGCGATGAGCATAACCTTCTTGATGCCGAAGAACTTCATTGCAAAAGGAATGAGGAGAATGCAGAGAGTCTCGGAAATCTGCGAGATGGAGATGAGGGCATTGGCATTCTGTGCTCCCCAGGTGTCTGCGAACTCGGGAATTTCCTTGAAATGGGTGATGAAAGGATTGGCGAAGCCGTTGGTAATCTGGAGGGATACACCGAGCAGCATCGAGAAGATGAAGAAAATGGCCATATCCTTCTTCCTGAACAATGTGAAGGCCCTCAGACCGAAAATGTCCACGAAGGACGGGGTCTCCCCGGATGCCTTGTTGACCGGGCAGGCAGGCAATGTCAGGGCGTAGAGGCAGAGTGCGATTCCGAGAACACCGGATGTAAGGAACTGGTTGTAAGTCATCTGGAACTGCACTCCGTCAATCTTCATGAAGTTCACGAAGAGCATGCTGCAGATGAATCCGACAGTACCGAAGACCCTGATTGGAGGGAAGTCCTTGACCGGGTCAAGCCCGTATTTCTCGAGACCTGAGTAGGCCACAGAGTTGGAGAGGGCGATGGTAGGCATATAGAAGGCCACGCTGACAGAATAGAGGGCGAAAAGGGTGCCGAACTGTGCTCCGGCCCCGGCCGTCATTCCGTAATAACCGGCCGCCAGCATTCCAAGTCCTGCAATGCCGTGGCAGAGGCTGAGAACCTTCTGGGCCGGGATAAATTTGTCAGCCACGATTCCGATAATGGCCGGCATGAAGATGGAAACGATGCCCTGCATCGCATAGAAGAGTCCGATTTTGGAGCCCAGGCCTATGGATACCAGATAACTTCCCATTGAAGTGAGGTATGCGCCCCAGACGGCATACTGGAGGAAGTTCATGATGATCAGCCTGATATTTCCTCCCTCATCAGTCACATAGCTACGGCTATGCTCCTTCTTCGGGTGAAAATCTGACCTCGAAAATCCAATTCAAATCTGACGCAACTTATTTTTTTCATATTACTTATTTTCGCAGATGAACGCAAATGTAAGGTTTTTGCCGTAATTTTGCTAACTTTGGAATTTGTAACAACGAATATTTTTGAATGAAATTTGTCAAGACAGCGCAGGATCCCCAGTCCGGAGCACGTTGCGGAGTGATCACGACGGACCACGGGCAGATAGAGACCCCGATTTTCATGCCGGTCGGAACGGTCGGCTCGGTGAAGGGAGTCTATCACAGGGATCTCAAGGAAGACATTGAGGCTCAGATAATTCTGGGCAATACATATCATCTCTATCTCAGACCGGGCCTCGGCACATTGAAGGCCGCAGGCGGTCTGCACAAGTTCATTTCCTGGGACAGGCCGATTCTGACGGACAGCGGAGGCTTCCAGGTATTTTCATTGACCGGGATCCGGAAGCTGACCCCTGACGGCTGCACATTCTCCTCCCACATTGACGGGTCGAGACATACATTCACGCCGGAGAACAATGTTGATACACAGCGTATTATCGGCGCCGATATAATGATGGCCTTCGACGAGTGCTGCCCCGGCGACGCGGATTACAACTACGCGAAGAAATCCCTGCTGATGACCCAGAGCTGGCTGGAGCGTTTCCTGAAGCGGTTTGACGAGACTGAGCCTCTCTACGGCTACAGCCAGACCGTCTTCCCGATTGTGCAGGGCTGCGTTTATCCCGAGCTCAGAAAGATGGCTGTGGAGCACGCAGTGGCGCAGGACAGGGAGGGCTATGCCATAGGAGGACTGGCAGTGGGAGAACCGACTGAGAAGATGTACGAGATGCTCGAGCTGGTGTGCCCGATGCTGCCTGAGGACAGGCCCCGCTACCTGATGGGGGTCGGAACGCCTGCCAATCTGCTCGAAGGCATTGCAAGGGGAGTGGACATGTTCGACTGCGTGATGCCGACGAGAAACGGGCGCAACGGCATGCTCTTCACCTGGAACGGCATAATGAACATGCGCAATAAGAAATGGGAGAATGATTTCTCGCCGCTCGACCCGGACGGGGCCTCATTCGTGGACCATACCTATACCAAGGCATATCTCAGACATCTTTTCATTGCCGGGGAGATGTTTGCGGCGATGATTGCCAGCGAGCATAACCTGGCATTCTACCTCGACCTTGTAAGGGAAGCCCGCAGGCACATTGCCGCAGGCGATTTCAAGGCATGGAAAGAGGTGACGGTCAAGAAGATAATGACAAGACTCTAATTCAGCAGACAATGTTTCCCGCCAAACTGGACAGATACATAATAAAGAAGTTCATGGCCACGTTCTTTATCGCGATTCTGCTCATAATCGGAATCGTGATCATCTTCGACATCAGTGAGAAGATTGACGACTTCGTGGCGAAGCAGGCTCCGCTCAAAGCTATCGTACTGGATTATTACGTGAATTTCATACCTTATTTCATGAATATGTTCAGTCCGCTGTTCGTGTTCATTACCGTGATATTCTTCACGTCCAGGATGGCTGCCAATTCGGAGATCATCGCCATACTTTCGTGCGGCGTGAGCTTCCACAGGATGATGGTCCCGTACATTTTCTCGGCCACCATCATTGCGCTCATGTCATTGGGACTCAATCTCTACGTCATACCCCGGGCCAATGCCCAACGGCACGTTTTCGAGGCGCAGTATACGAAGAAGAAGGCCCAGGCCGGGGACAGGAACATCCATTATCAAATTGCCCCGGGAGAGTTCGTCTTCGTGGAGCAGTTCAGCAAGTACAACAAGACGGCCTACAAGTTCACGCTTGAGACCATCGAGGACAACCGTCTGGTTTCCAAGATTTCCGCAGACAGGGCGGTGTGGAACGAGAGTACCGGAGGCTGGACTCTGAAGAAGTATTTCATAAGGGATTTCAATGAGGGCTCCATCGAGGACAAAGTGAGGTGCGGGGAGCAGCTGGATACTGTCATAAGCTTGACTATCAAGGATTTCGAGAGAAAGAAGAACACTGTGGAGGATCTGGAGTACGGCGCTTTGAAGGAACTTGAGGCGGTGCAGGAAATGAGGGGCGACGCCAATATAAAATATACTCAGATAGAGAAGCACAACCGCTTCTCCCTGCCTTTCTCGGCATTCATCCTGACCATTATGGGAGTGGCCCTGTCGTCGAGGAAGAAGAGGGGAGGAATCGGCTGGAACCTGGCCGTGGGCATAGCCCTGAGCTTCTCCTACATTCTCTTTATGAAATTCAGCCAGATGTTCGTGTACACGGGCGTGATGCCGCCATGGATTGCAATCTGGCTGCCGAACATAATCTTTACCGTGGTGTCAGGTGTGCTTTACAAGATTGCCCCGAAATAACCTTTAACCTACAATATTATGGCACAACACAGCTTATCCCCGCTAAGGCGGACCGTGGTCGGAGTTCAGTTCATGTTCGTGGCTTTCGGCTCCACTGTCCTGGTTCCGCTCCTGACAGGTCTTGATCCTGCTGTCGCCCTTCTTGCGGCAGGACTCGGTACATTGCTCTTCCACGCTGTCACAGGCGGTAAGGTTCCGATTTATCTCGGCAGCAGTTTCGCCTTCATTGCCCCTATCATCAAGGCCACCGAACTCTTCGGCCTCGGCGGAATGTTCTGCGGACTGGTTTC
>SFPH01000015.1 GCA_004552115.1 Bacteroidales bacterium | reverse complement strand
TCTCCAGCGGGCACGCGGATTCTTCTGCAGGTCAGCACGTTTCCGGAGCACCACCGAAGTCCCGCCCTCAAGCGCAACCGCGAGGTCAGGCTTGTTGGAAGGAATGACGAAGTAAGTATCCGTCCCGGCCACATTCTCGATTGTCCAGAGCTGGGACTCGTCGCTTCCATTGTTCTCCGCAAGGCGGACAATCCCGTCCTCCGATGCTGCCAGGGCGTAACCATTGCAGTCAAAGAGACGGACGCTGCCGGACAACATCGACAATGACCATACCTGTGTCTTCTCCCCCACCATCGCCCCGGAGGCATTGACCCCGGAGGACAGGGCAGAAGGCGTGGTCAGCGCATATTCAGGCCTTGCAGCAGGCTTAACCGTATAACGGCCGGGAACAATGCCGGCAGATGCCGTAAGCATTCCGGCAAGCATAAACGTCAGGGTAAGGATTCTGTGTTTCATCGGACTATGATTTCATCAAAATACATTCTCGATTCGCTGGCGGGACGGCAATGCAATGCCGGTGTCCTGCCCTGGCCGGCGACTTTGACCGACACATATCTCGCAGCAGCAGGCCGCCCAAGGGAAACGCCAGTGTCAATGACGAAAGTTCCCTTGGCAAATACTTGGTTATCAGCAATTATCCATTCTCCAACCTTGTCAAATGACTTCCCGTCAGCACTCAGTGACACCTCCACTTTCCGCGGAAGATGAACCGCCATACCGAAGTCATTGACAGCACCGAGGATGACATTCTCCACATCAGTGACACGGCCGAGGTCAATGCAGAGACTGTCAATATCAGCTGCAGCCGCCCACTCGAAATCGGATCTGCGGAGACTTCCTCGAACTCCGTTTACCAGAACCGGATCCCCTCCATATACAAAGCTGCAGGCAGTGGCCTTGTTCCATCCCAATGGCAAAGATAGTATTTTTCCGAGCATTTCGCCATCCCTGAACGTCGCTGCCATAACAATTGCGTCCCCGGAGATTTCCAGAGGCCTCCTGTAGAGAGGAGAACGTGCACAAGGCTCCGACCCGTCCAATGTATATCTTATCTGCACATCATTTCTTTCGCATTCGAGCATGACCTTGAGCCTGCCGTTCTCAGGCACCACCTTGTGCTGGATATTGAACATTGACCTGGCTGGTATAATCCCAAGCCTCTGAAGCCTTTCAGAAAAGGCATCAACCGCCTTTCCGAATCTTGCCCAGCTCTTGTCCTCAGGCCTGGTCCATCCAATCTCGGCAAGGGCGGCCAGACGCGGGAATGCAAGATAGTTCACATCCGCCACGCTGCTGCAGAACTCGGTCCACAGCGATGCCTGGACGCCCAAGAGATTTCCGGCCATCTCCGGAGACCATTCAGGTCCCAAAGGCTCGTAGGAATATATGTCAAGGAGTCTGTTGTTCCCGAAATATGTCAACGGCTCGAACCACTGGGGGCCCTGATATCTGATAAGATAAGTCACCTTCGCCGGTGTCATCACCACTCTGTGGCCCTGTCTCGCAGCATCCAGTGCGGCCTGACCCATTCCTCTCCATCCATAGACGATGGCATCCTCGGGAATGCCTGTCTCCGTCAACTCGTCCCATCCCGCCACCTCACGCGAATGCTTGTGAACATAGTCTGCCACCCTGGACATGAACCAGCCCTGAAGTTCCTCTTCGTCCGCGAGGTTCTCCTTCCGGATTCTTTCCTGACACAGAGGGCATTCCTTCCAATGTGTCTTCCACGCCTCGTCACCGCCCAGATGTATGATTCTGGACGGGAACAATTCCATGACTTCGTCCAGAATCCCTTCAATGAAGGTGAAGACTTCATCATTGCCTGCACAGAAAATGATGTCGGCGTGATTGCCGCCCAGCCCCGGAAGTACTCCGATGAACTTGTCCACCACCGGGCAGGCCAGGAGCGGATAGGCGGCAAGGGCGGCATTGCTGTGAGCCGGCATCTCGATTTCGGGGATGACCTCAACCTGCCTTTCAGCGGCGTAGGCTACAATCTCCCTGATATCATCCTGCGTGTAGTATCCCCCGGGAACTGTCGGTTCACCCTGTCTGGCATTGAGCCTTTCGGAGAAATATTCTCCCGGCCTTTCAACCCTGCGTGAACCTATTTCGTGAAGAAGCGGATATTTACGGATTTCAAGCCTCCACCCATTGTCATCGCAGAGATGGAGATGGAGCTTGTTAAGCTTAAGCATTGACATACAGTCTATTATCTTAAGCAAATCCTCCTTCGGCGTGAAGAATCTGGCCACATCCAGCATAAAGCCCCTGTATGGGAATCGCGGTTCGTCATACACCCTCAGGCAAGGAATGCGGAACATTCCTTCCGAAGAGCTCTCATAGCCGGACGGAAGCAGCTGGCGTATGGTCTGCAGGCCGTAGAAGAAGCCCCTTTCGTCCTTCGCCGTGACACTCACCCTCCTCGGGCTCACTTCAAGAATATAAGCCTCATCTTCCATTGAACTGTCAATGACCAGTTCAATCCCGTCGGAAGCTGCCGTGGACGGCAAGAGCCCCGGCCGGGTGGCAAATGTGAATGTACCGGCCCTCTTTTCCAATGCAACCGGAGCCGGAATCAAAAGGTTGCCCCGGGCTGCCGCAGTAACGGCAAGGCCCAGGGTAACCGCAATTATCGTGACAAGTTTCCTCATCTCAGACCTCATTCACCTGATTCAATGGTGCTTACGCGAATCCAGTCCACCTCCATCACGGCAGGCATATTGGCATCGTCCACCGCTCCGGCCCAGGTTCCCGGATCACCGAGACCCATATTGAGAATGAGGTAGAATTCACTCTTCGATGTGAAAGGCCACTGTTTCATCTCGGCCTCATCGCTCAGATGCATATTGGAATACCTGAATGTCATCTGATCATTCACATAGAAAGTAAGATCCTCCGGGGTCCATTCCACTGCATAGATATTCCAGTCCTTGTAGTCGCAGACCGTCTGCTTGGTGGTTCCGGACTTGTGGCCAAGGTCGTAGGTGTAATGAGTATGTATTGTCTGATGAATGGCATTCTCCTGACGGATATGCTCCATAATGTCGATCTCACCGCAGTTCGGCCAACCCTTATACTCATATTTCTGAGGCATCATCCAAATCGCCGGGAAGGCTCCGTTCGGAGTCTTCGGCAGCCTTGCCCTGCACTCAACCCTGCCGAATGTGAATCCGAACAGGCCCTCGGTCTTTATTCCGGAAGCTTTGTACTCCCCGTCCACGATTTCCGCATTCAGGACAAGCACTCCATCCTTTACATAGACCTGGTCATAACTCTCGGACATCTCGTCGTTCCAGTCGCTGCCTCCCTTCCTGCAGAGGGTCCACTTTGTTTCATCAGGCCGCCCGTCGACATTGAACTCATCCCGGAAGATATAATGTTTTCCGGACTCGTCGAATTTCGGGAACTCCAGAACATACTGTGAAGTCTCCCCGAAGCAGGTCACGGTGAAGGTCTGTTCCTGCTCCCAGCAGCCGATGAGCAACTCAGGATTCGGTGAAATCGTACCCTCAGGGTCGCCTAGAGTATATTCAACCCCGGTAATGAACCTGGTATCGGTTATGTGTCCGATTGTTGCTACATGAGACTCCTGATCGATTCTGGCGTGATAGTAGGAATCTCCAATCCTTACGGCGAAGGCCTCAAGCGGGTATCGGTCACTCCCTTTTCCGGTTTCCTGCCCGGTCACTCCGGAACAGGAAATCAGAAGAAGAGCAGAGCAGAGAAATATTGATAAATTTTTCATAATTGTCTGAAATATAATGATTTATTCAAATCGGACACATCAGTCGCCCCATACAAGATGGTCAACCCTTTCCCATTTGCTTACGGTGAGCGTTCCGCTCATCTGGATTGAGCCGCCGACAGAAATTGCGGAATATGGAACCTTGAAGGTATCATCAGTACCGCTGTCGTCATTCTTGCCATCGGCAATGGCGTGAGCTATGACAGTGTCATTCAGAATCCACTCGACATAAACCCACTCGTCGCCCTTGTCATCAGTGTACCTGTCAATGTTGAAACTGAGCACATTCTGCTTCGTTCCGTCCACAGGAACACGGCAATAGGATGCCTCGTTGAAGACATTGCTGCACCAAGGCGTGGTGCTGAGCTGGGTCTTGCCGTCATTGATGTGGAAGCGGAGCTCGGTATAAGGTGTGGTGTTCCAGATGAAGAAGCACTTGATGTTGCCGCTATAGGAATCGAGGTATATATTGTACCTTGCAGGCATCAGTTCATTAGGGCCGTACCAGGTTCCTCCGCTCAGTGTCTTGTTGACTTCCGTGGTGGTCACAACCGGCTTGTTGGCCTGCTTGAAGCGCACTCTCTTCTCGAGAGGCACTGCGCCCTCGGCAGCAGCCGTCCTCAGAATGATTTCACCGGTACGGACACGGGTACCGATATTCTCCTCGACAATAATCTGGAGATCATCATCGCCGTCGTATTCAGTCTTGGCGAAGCTGTACCAGGTATCATCCTCAGGATTGGCTTTTTCTACAGTCCACCCGGTATTGGACTCCACGGCGATCGAAAGGGTCTGGGCCTCTTCCCAGATGCGGAACCACTGTCCGTTCTCAGGAGACTCTATGTTGAGTATCACACCGTTCTGGACAACTTCCACCTCCCTGGCGGCAGCTCCGTGACGGTCATACAAGGTCACGACTCCCGTCCTCTGCTCACCAAGGTTCCTTGTAGCGGAAACTGTCACGCTGCCGTCAAGCCGGCCGGTCTCCCCGCTGACAACGGACAGCCATTCCGCGCCTGAAGTAACTTTCGCGCTCCAGTCCTGATTGGCGCTGACAGTAATCTCGGTAGTACCGCCTTCCTGAGGTATATTCAGCACCGGCTCATGCTCAAGATAGGCTATGCCCTTCTGGGTAATGGTAAATTCCTTGCCAATCCAGTAGTCGCTCTGGATCCTGATGGTGTCAGTCCTGTCGTCGAGGTCAGTGTTCTCCTCGCAGACAATGGTGACGGTGGTGGTGTTCTCCATATCCCCCTCACCGGACGGAGGGGTTATGGTATACCAGTCAGCTGTCCCGTACACCATCCACGGATCTGTGCTCTTTACAAGGAAGCTGATGGTCTCGGGATTGCTTGCCTCCAGAAGATATGAATCCTCAACCCTGTATCTCAGGTCCACCCATTTCATCTGCTCCTTTTCATCGGAGCAGGAGAAGAGGGCGAGAATGGAGGCCAGTAATATTGTAATTCTGTATTTCATGATGGATTATTCAGCAGGTTTGTAAACAATGCTCTTGACGAGGCAGTAATCATCGGCGCCAGGCGTGCCTGTGCTCTCGATTGTCATCCGGCAGCCGTTGTCATTGGCAGCGAATGCATTCCTGCCAGCCTGTGTGCCGTAAAGTGTGCCATTGACATAGATGCTGATGGCAAGTTTGCCGGCTGCATTAGGGTCGTCCTCAACCACGAATTCCACCTTCTTGAAATCGGCAAGAGGCATAAAATCAGCCTCGGTCTTCTTGATTGGCGCAATCCAGCCGAAGCCACCTGCACAGCGGTACCAGTATGTGCCACTCTCGAGATGGAGCTTGTAGTTGGCTGCGGATGTCGGGCTTGTGAATCCCATTCCGAACTTGGCCGTAGCGGAAGCGGAGATGGCTGCATACTCGATTGTGGTGCGACCCTTCTTGATAAGGAACTTGGACGCCACGAGTTCGCCGTTCTGAATCTTGATCCTGGTAGCGCCTGTCGCCTCGTCATAACCGAGATTGCATCCTGATGTAATGTCAAACTTGAGGTTCGGATTGACAACCCTGAATGTCACCCCGTCGAAACCGTCAATGATATCCACGGTCGTCAGGACAATCTCACCGGAGAGTGGCTGGAGAGTATTGTTGTCACCGACAGTGATTTTCAGTTCGCCGTCAGCGGTCTTCTCAGCAGAAAGCCATCCTGCATACTCCTGAGGCACTTTCACCTTCCACTCCTTGTTTGAGCGGATCTTTACAATCTTCTCATTGGCTGTGTCTCCCATCTCGAACTCAATGAGGTCCGAGTCAGGGTTTTCCTCAAGTTCGATTATGACGCCGTTCTGGGTTACAGTGAATCTGTAGGAGTCATATGCAGTCCTGACAGTGAGCTCTCCCGAACGCACGGCTCCCGGGTTTGCCGGAACATTGACAGTGATGACTTCCTCGGAGCCGTCCTCGGAACCTTCTCCGCTCTTCTTGTCGATGTCGGAGAGGAATGAACTGGAAGGAATGATTTCCCAGGCCTTGTTGGAGACAATGCTGAAGCTGAATGTCTGACCCTCGGTGGCAAGTCTCTCATCGAAAGGAATGACAGTAAGACTCTGCTTGGAGGACTGTGTGACAGTGAATGTCCTGGTCTCCTCGATTCCGTCTGCAGAAATCACGAATGTTGCTGTCCTGGCCTGGCGTCCATCATACTCCTCAGCGATAATCTCGACCTCGGATACAAGTGAGGATGTGGCACTCATCGACGGTGTGGCCTTGCACCACTGGCTGTCTCCGGTAATGCGCCAAGGGGTGTTTGAACTGATATTGAAGACAACTCTGTCAGGTGAAACCGCGTTCACCCGGTAATTGTCCAGAGCGTCGACTTCAATCTTGAGAGGAGCCGGCTCCTGGGAATCAATGCTGAACTCCTGGCAGGAAGCCACGGCAAATGCTCCGCACGCAACTGCGGCCAGGAGCGATATATTTTCAAAAATGCGTTTCATATCATTAATGTTATTTACCAACCTATGTTCTGAGGATAGAGATTATTGTTCTTGAAGAGTTCGGACTGAGGAATAGGATAGAAATACATCCTGTCAGCCCATTTGCGGTTCTCGTACACCTGCCTGTAATAGCTGAAGCTTCCGTCCTCATTCTTCCTCACATTCACGCCGCGGAGCTCACGCTGGGTCTCCGCACCGATTTTCCAGCGGCGGACATCCCAGAAGCGGTGATCCTCGAAGGCGAACTCGACTCTCCACTCGTTCCTGAGCCTTGTGATGAACTCGTCATAGCCGCAGGCCGGGATTTCAGGCATGCCTGCATTGATGCGCACCTGATTGAGAGCCCAGAGAGCCGAATAAGGGAAATCGGCGTCCGTGTACTCCATATTCTCAGGGAATGCGTTAGCCATTGACTCTGCGTATGTCAGCAATGTCTCGGCATAGCGGTAGACAATCCAGTGATGCTTGTTCGTGACAAGTTTGTCCGGAACGAAGCTGGTGGTCTCCTGGATGTATTTCCTGAGGAAATAACCTGTAGGGCTACCACCGGAGATGACTTCCTGGCAGTCTCTTCCGCCTTCCCATACCTCAATCACGGAACCCTTGAATGACATTCCGTTGGCGAGAACCGAGCGGTAGAATCTCGGATCCCTTCCTGAATACGGATATGCCGGGTCGAAGTCCGGGTCGTCGCTCTGCCAGCCGATGTCGGTGAGGGTGACACTGTATCCGTTCACGGTCTCGAAAGCATCCACGAGGTTCTGGGACGGGAAGGTGGCGGTGGCTCCGCTCCTCTTTCCCTCGGTGAACCTGATCGGAAAGTTGTTCAGTTCGAAATTGCTGTTGTCAGTACCGATGACCATCATCACAGTCTCCTTGGAGGCAATGTTGTTGGCGCTTTCGGTCTTCTCCAGCACGTATGCTCCGGAATTGATGATGTCCAGGGCAGCCTTTGCGGAAGCGAGCCATCTGGCATTGTCCCCATCAGGGTTGTGAAGAGGGCTGGCGGCATAGAGGAGAGCCTTGGACTTGACCGCCTGGGCGAAGCCTCGTGTCACCCTGCCTATCTGCTGGCCGGGCTGGTTCTTGTAGGACTCCGGAAGGTTCTCGGCGCATTCGTCACATTCTGCGGCAATGAACTCGATCACCTTGTCGAATGGAGTCTTGGCAATGGTGTTGGCACCTTGGGCATCAAGAACTTCCAGCGGCATCGCAATGTCACCGTACCTTCTGGCGAGTTCGAAGAAATAATGGGCACGCAGCACCCTTGCCTCGTACGGGAAGAATGCCAGCTTCTTGAGCCAGTTCTGATACTGGCCGTTGTACTCGTAACGGGAAAGGTCGAGAGTCTCGATGTCGCGGATGAAGGCATTGGCGGCCCTGATTCCGGCATAGAGGCCCCAAGCATTGTCAACGGTGTTTACCGCCGACCAGGAGCCGTTGTTGAAATACTGGATTTTTCCTGATGTATTGCCGTATTCGGCATCGTCGCAGGCCGCATCGCGCATTGCTCCGGATACGGTCCCGAGATCCTTCGGCATATAGGAATACACATTCGTCAGCATACTCTCCGCCGAGTTGAAGTATCTGTACATATCCTCCTTGGTCTTCAGGCCGCTGGTCTCGTCGAAATCGAGGACATTGCAGGAAATGACAGCCAGAGGCAGGAGCATTGCCGAGAGAATTCTTTTCATATTCATCTTGTTCATATTTCCCTCACATTAAAAGTTGAACTTGACTCCGGCGTGGTATGACCTTACTGAAGGATAGGCCAGCTGGAGCTGCTCCGGATCAAGGAAGCCGAGATTGTCAAGGCTGAAGAGATGTTGGCATTGCCCTGGGTGGTGAGGCGCGGCATCGTAGCCAGGCCGGCGCTGTGCTCTGACCATGGAATCTCGTTGTTCAGCCAGGTCATCGAGATGTTGCCGTTCTCGACAAGCGGCTTGTAGAGAGGGCTGTCAAGCAGGGATACCGTGACTCCGGTCATCCCCTGGAAGTCGGCTGCGAGTTCAAAGCCCTTGTAGCCAAGTTCAATGTTGAAGCCGAAATAGAAGCGTGGAAGAGTAGAGCCGAACATCCTCACAACATCCTTCGAGTCAATGATATTGTCCCCGTTCTGGTCCTTGTACTTCACGTCGCCCGGACGTACGGTGGAGAAGGTCTGCTGAGGGGAATTGTTGATTTCCATCTGGCTGGAGAAGAAGCCGATGGCCTCAAGTCCGTAGCACTGGCCCACACGGTTGCCCTTGTGGTAGAGATAGTCGTACTCCTGATATGCCTGGTTGTCATTGATGATCTCAGTGTTGAGATATGATGCTGAGGCACTGATTCCGTAGGTGAAGTCCCCCCTCCTGTCAATCCAGGAAATGGCGAAGTCAGCACCCTTGTACAGGTACTCTCCCTCGCAGACCTGACCTACGCCAATGCCGATGATCTCGGAAGTGGACGAGGAGCCTGACACGAGAATATCGCTTCTGTAGTCACGGAATCCGTTCACATAGAGGTTCAGCCTGTTTCCGAAAGCGGCGAAGTCGAGACCGAGAGTCATCTTCTCCGAACGCTCAGGCTTCAGTCCCACTACAGGAAGATCACCCTCTGCGCTTCCGCTGACAGCTGTGGCATTGCTTCCGAAAACATAGCTGTTGCCGCTGCCGTATGCCTGACGCCAAAGCTCGTGCGAGAGGCTGTTGTCCCAGCCGGAAATACCGTAGGAAGCCCTGATCTTCAACACATCCAGCCAACCGGCTCCTCCGAGGAAGTTCTCGCCGGCAATGTTCCAGGCCGCTGACACAGCCGGATAGAAATGGTATCTGGAACCGGCAGGAAGATATGCGGAGCCGCTGTAGTTTGCCACGGCATTGAGCTCGTAACGATTTCTGTATGTGTAGGTTGCATTGAAAATGACAGACTGGTTGCGGGTGGTGTTGTTCCTTCCGTTGCGCATGATGGAACGGAAATCATACATTGCCGCAGCATGGACATTGTGGCCGTTGAAATTCCTGTCGTAAGCGAGCTTCGCCTGGAAGTTGCTTCTCATCATAAGTGAATTGAACGGCTGGGAATGACCGAGTTCCTGGGAATCCTTTCCGTAGACCGCCGGGGTGGTCACGAGAGTACCGTCCTCAGTAATTGTCGGATAAGTATTCATATACCTGTAGGACTTGCTGGAAGTCTCATTCATTCCTCCCCTG